>JALHUB010000135.1 GCA_022865685.1 Dehalococcoidia bacterium
CCGACATCCCCGCGAACATCAACAGCACGCCAAAGAGGACCAGGCCGATACCCAGGAACAGCGACCGTCGCCCGGGCTTCTTGTCGGGTTCCGGCAGGTCGCGGATGGCCCGGACGATGTTCAGGTTGCTGACGCGCCACGATGAGAACAGCAAAGTGAGGAAGGTGAGAGAGACGCCGAGGGAGTAGGACATGATCAGGCTGCGGAGCGTCACCTTCGATTCGATGCTCACGTACTGCCCGAGAAGAATCGTCATGGCGCCGGCGATGAGCGTGGCGACAACCACGCCCAGCGTCACGCCGACGAGCGCCGATAGCATGTTGTACCCCATACCTTCGGAGACGAACGACTCTCTGTGATGGCGCCGCTTCATCCCCACGGCACGGCTGATCCCCATCTCCGTCTTTCGCTCCGCCGCCAGCATCACGAAGATCATCACCGTCAGCAGAATGCCCGCGCCGATGGAGAAAAGGCCCAGCACCATGAAGAACGTCATGAGAACGTTGCCCGCGATCTCTGCCGCGTCGACGCCCTCTGACTTCAGCGCGTCGACGCTGTATGACTGGCCCTTGAGAGCGTCTTCCAGCTTCGCCGTCACGCTGTCCGAAACGGCGACGCCGCCTCGCACGCCGCCGCTGTTCGCGACTGCGATGTAGTCTGCTTCGCCCGGGCGATTGAACAACTCTTGCAGAGTGTCGAGTCGTGTGGCGAGCCCCAGCTTCGGATAGCCGCTGGAGCCGGTCAGCAGCCGGTCCTTCACGACGTTCGCCACCCGGAAGGTATACCCCTGGTTCTGGTAGTAGATGTCGATCGTGTCGCCCGGCTTGGCGTCGATCTCGTCCGCCATGCTCTCATTGACTAGGACCTCATCCTTTGCCAGCGCTGTGACGTCGACGGGGTTGCCTTTCTCGTCGACGACGTCAGGGAATGCCGCCGTACGAGAGGCATCGAGCCCCGTTAGCATGCCGAGAGGCGCGCTCAGTTTAGACCCTGGATTCGACACAGCGACCGGCTCGCTGATTACTGGCAGGAAGCCGGCGATCTCGGTGTCACCCTTGAAGCGTTGCTCGAGGTCAGCGGCCAGCGATTGCGGCAGTGGATCGCGGCGCACCACCTCCTCCATTGTCTCGCTAAGCTTATCGCCCTTCTGGACCGTCTCGTCGACATGCCCGGCGAGGTCGTAGACCATCTTCGTGATGCTGTGATCGACGGTGTCGCCGGTCGTAAGCGCGGCGGAGATTATGACGGTGCTGAGCATGAGGCCGATGATGATCAGCACGGTCTGGGCCACGCGCCGCGGTATGTTGCGAAGGCCGATGAGGAACATGACGCGGTTGCGCAAGGCAATGAAGCCAATCGTGCCCAGGCTTATCATCAGCAGCGCGACGAGAAAGACCATGATGTCGTTCATAGGGATGCCGAAAAGGCTGTCCATCGGTCTCCTTATGCCTGGTCTTGGGGCTGGCAGAGGTTGTCGGTGTTGATCTTCTCGTCGACGATGAGGCCGTCCACCATGTAGACGACGCGGTTGGCGCGGGCGGCGATCTTCGCGTCGTGTGTGACAAGGACGAACGTTTGGCCGCCATTGCGGTTGAGGTCGCAGACAAGGTCCATGATCTCCTGCGCGTTCGTGCTGTCGAGGTCGCCGGTGGGCTCGTCGCCCCAGACAATCGCCGGATCGTTTACGAGCGCCCGCGCAACGGTGACGCGCTGTCGCTGTCCGCCGGAGAGCTCCGCCGGCCGGTGATCCGCCCACTCGGTCAGGTGCACCTGCTCCAGCGCCGCATAAGCGCGTTTTCGCGCCTCTCGCGCGCTTGTGCCCGAGACGAGCAGTGGAAGCTCGACGTTCTCGATTGCCGAAAGAACGGGCAGCAGGTTGTAGAACTGGAACACGAAGCCCATGCGCCGGGCGCGAAAGTCCGTCTTCTGGTTGTCGGACAGGCGGTTGATGTCGGAGCCGTCAACGAGGATCGTTCCGAAATCGATGCTGTCGAGGCCGCTGAGGCAGTTGAGCAGCGTCGTCTTGCCGCAACCGGACGGTCCCATGATGGCGATTATCTCCGCGCGCTTGACCGAAAGATTGATCCCGCGCAGGGCGCGCACCTTGATGCGGCCCGTGTCATAGGTCTTCGCCACGTCCGTAGCGCGGACGATCAGGTCCTCTGCCTCGCCGGTTGTGGGCTGCGCCACGCGCTCCTCCTCCATGGAAGTGGTCATCAATTGTCTCCATTCATCCATTGCCGCTAAAACGGGGAACTGGTCTTGCCGAAGAAGAGCCAGCTCCCCTCACCAGAGATCATAGGCTGTGGGGACACGCGCGGTCAAACGGCTTAGTTGACAGAACCAGGCAAGGCACATGCCGCACATTCAGTCCACTAGCCACCTAGCCGGCGGCGGGAAAGCTGGATGGGGTCCTTTTCCCCGCGGACGCCGCGCGGCGTGACGAATCCTGTCTCGTATGCGAACGAGGATGCCTGCGTGCGGTCGCGAAGGCCCAGCTTCGCCAGGACGCTCTTCACATGGGTCTTCACAGTGCCCTCGCTGACGACGAACGCCTCCGCGATTTCAGCATTGGAGTAGCCTCGGGCCATGAGGGCCAGGACCTCCTTCTCGCGCGCTGTTAGGGACTCTATGGCGTCGGGCAGTTCGATGGGGGGCCACTTGTCCATGCCGGCTCTGCGTCGGAAGCGTGAGCCTCTAGGCCGGTGTCAGGCCCGATCAACGGGCCCTCGGTCAGCGGCATCTGCGGCAGCTTCCTCGCGCGCGAGCCGAGCATGATCCTTGCCCAAATCGCATGAAGAGTGGAAACCGCGTCGATGACGTGCGCTCCAAGGAAGAATGAAAGAACGCCGAGCGGGACAAGCGCCAGCAGCAGTGGTATTCCCCCTCAGACCTACCCTACATCCCGCCACCGTTCAAGCGCCTGCTGTATCCGGTCGTACAGGCTGGGGACGGCGTTCTGCCAGTCGCCGGGGAGCAGCACGTTGCCCGCCGGCTCCTGGCGAGCGAACTTCATCCGGTAGTAGACCCAGCCGATTGCGTACGACCGGGCGCCACCGCCGACGCTCGGCGCCAGGCGGCTGAGCCGCTCCACAACCTCGGTTGGCACCTGCCCGGCCGGATAGCTCTCGCCCAGCAGCAGCAGCGACTCGGCCTCGCCTAGCTGCGCCCCCTTCGTCCACTCCTCGCGGGCGCGCGTGACGTCGCCTTGCGCGGCGTACCACTCGCCCATGACGGTGTGAGCGCGTCCCAGGTCCGGCTGGCGACTGATGGCATCGGCCAGGAGGTCGTGCGCGGTCGGGTAGTCGCCCAACGCCATCGATATCTCCGCAAGCTCGATGCGTCCGCCCAGGTTCCCCGCGTCGCCCGCGACGGCGGCGCGACAGCTATCGCGCAGCGCCGGCAGCTCCAGCTTGCTCGGCGACGGGGCGTCGCCGCCGATGTGCGCGACGAGGTTGGCCGTGGCGCAGGGGCTGAGCGAGATGAGGGAGTAGCTTATGATCTCCAGGTAGTGCTGGCTACGGAAATCGCTCTCCTGCCAGAACCGCGAGTCGGCAATCGAAGGCGAGATGGTGATCGCTGAAGCATACGTCTGGACGGCCTCTTCCTCAGCGCCCACGTTCTCCAGCACGCCCGCCGCGACCAGCAACACGGCGTCGTCCGCGCCGGCGAAGCGTTTCGACTCGAGCGCGGCGGCTCGCGCCTCGTCGTTGCGGCCGGCGTCAGCCAGCATCCGCGCCAGATTCGCGTAGCCGATGGCGCTTCGCGGCTCCAGCTCCACGGCCCGTTGCAGGCTGGCGATGGCGCGATCCGGCGAGGTCATGTCCCCCTTCGTGAAGGCGACTCCCTCCGTGAGACCCAACTGAAGCTGATAGACCGCGAAGTCGGGGTCGAGGTCGACCGCCCGCTTCGCCTCGGAGATGGCGCCGGTCACGTTGCCCAGCGCGAGCTGGCTGACGCTGTGGGAGTAGTGACGGTGCGCGACGTCGATTCGGAGCCATACGAGCGGCAAGGCGACGAACGCGACCGCCAGCAACCAGCGCGGCAGCAGCGTACCGAGGCGCCGCGCCGCATTGGCCGACGGCGAGGGCGGGTCTCCGTCGGATGCCGGCAGCGAGCGATAGTTCTTGACGGCTATGGCCGTCACCGCCGCCACGCCGATGAGCGCCGCCTTCCAGATATTCGCGGCGTCGGCGAGGTTGTGCACAGCAAAGCCGGCAAGCGCGCCCGCGCAGGCCACGGCCAGCAATCGCTGCTCGACGCTGCCCCTTCGATACGTCTGCCAGAGCATCCAGCCGAGCGTCGCCAGCAGGACCGCGAGCGCGGCCAGTCCGGCCAGTCCGGCATCGTCGCTCACCTGCAGGAAGCCGTTATGCGCGTGGACGGCGTGGATTGGAAAGGCGCCGCTGTACTCGGAGTAGAGCAGGCCGAAGGTACCCGGCCCGCCGCCGAAGAGCGGATGATCGCGGAAGATGCTCACGCCGGCGTCGAAGACGTCGCGGCGTGGCGAGAGCGATTCGCGGAAGAGCCACTGCGGCCGAACGCCCCAGCGCGTCGCGACGACCGCTCCGGCGACAACGTCGAACATCAAGGCAACGGCGCAGCCCGCGACGAGGAGCGCCCGCGTCCGCGATTTCGCCAGGGCCGCGCGTCGCAACTCCGCAATCGACCAGGAACGGCCCGTTACGGCCAAGCCGCCCACGGTCACGATGATCGCCACAGCCGCGCCTATCCAGGCACCCCTGGAGAGCGTAAGGAACACTGCCCAGAGGGCCGCGAGCAACATCACGCCCCACAACGCGCGCAGCCAGAGCGACGCCGGGCGGTAGACGCCGAGGACGTAGAAAGGCATCGCCAGGACCAGCGTCATGCCCAGGATATTCGGGTGGTCGCTTACGCCGTGCACCTTCGGCACGGTCGGCGGGATCAGGTCGCCGAGGTGGAAGCCGCCGGTCGTCGACTTCGCGAATCGGAGCCAGCCGGCGTAGTCGCCCGCAACGTTCCACAGCGCCCACACCGACGCAGCCGCGGCGGCGAGCATGAAGGCGCGCTGGAGGCCAATCGCGTCGAGAAAATGCAGGTCGCTTAGCGCGTAGAACACGAGCGCTGCCAGCAGGAGGATGAGCGTGCTCTCCAGGCTCACACGCCAGGCCACGGAGGCGGCGGTGGCGACAAGGTAGGCTGCCAATAACAGCAGCAGCGGCCAGTCGAGCGGCGACCCGCCGGGAAGGCGCTGGCGCAGTAGGAGGTAGGCCGCGAAGAGCGCCGCCGGCACGAGCGCGACGCCCTGCAAGACAATCGTCGAGCGAAAGACCTCCGGCTGGCCCTGGGGCATCCCGCTGCAGATGAAGTATCCCAGCCAGCTTGCCGCCGCCAGCAGGGCGAGCCAGCGTGCAACGACCGTCGCCGACGTCGAAGAGATGGCCCTGTTCAATCGATGCTCCTCGCGCCGTGGCGCATTGCCCCATTCTAGCGAGCGGCCATGGCTGGAGCCAGCCGCAGCGCCCGCGGCGCGCCCCTCTGCTACTGGATATCCGCCGTTCGGACGATAATACTCTGGAGCGTGCTGCGCATGCACCACGCCTCGCGGACTAGCGTCGCCTTCTCCGGGGGTCGAACGGTCCGAGCGCGGCCTGCACATGGGAAAAGGTGTCCTGCTCGTCATCCTGACGATCATCTTCGCCGGAGTGGTCCTCGACCTTGCCGTCTTCCTATCGCATGTCGGAAAAGCGGAATGGGAAGCCGAGAACATGGCACTGGCCGCTGCCCGACAGCTCAGCGTCAACGGCGACCAGGCCGATGCCCTCCGAGCCGCCGATAGCTGGATGTCGCGGAACAACCGCGACTCCTCCCGTGTCGAATGCTGCGCCTTCGCCGACTGGCGGCCGCTGGACACGCCCGACGGCACCATCGATACCGTCACCGCAACCTCGCGGGCCAGCCACACAACGCTCTTCCTCGATTACTTCGGCCTGCCGAAGCTCTTCTCAGTCAAAAGGTCGGCAACGGCGCAGGTAGTCGGCGCAACCGGCGCCCCCATATGCCCGTGGGGCATCATCGCCGATCCGCCGGCGACGGACAGCGACGGCCAGTTCGCACTCATCCCCGGTCGCGTTTACGCCTTCGACCTGGTCACGGGCAGTCGCGACACCGGCAGCCTCCTGCCGCTCGACCTCGCCGGCTCCGGCCTTGCCGGCTATCAGACGGCGGTTGTTAGCGGTTGCCGGACAGAGGAGACCGGTCGCTGGTCAGTGGGAGACGTGGTCACGCCGTTAGGCGGCGAGGGCGACGTCGCCGCGACGACGCTCCAGGCAATGAACGACTACTACAACTTCGAGACGGGAGATGGCGTCGGCGACTACCTCGGCCCCCAGTGGTGCGATATCACCTTCGAGAACGACGGCGGGGCCGGTGCCGGCCGCATCACCGGCTTCGACCCCTACGTACAGTTGCCTCGCAGGGAGTGCATTCGCGGCACGGGTGGCGGGGCCGGGCGACTCGTTGTCGTGCCCATCGTGACGCGACCGGGGGATGAAGGCGGCAGCGTCCGCATCCTCGGCCTCGGCTCGATGTACCTCGCATCCTGGGACCGCGGCCGTGCGCCCGAGGGACGCATCTACGGCGTCTTCTTCGACAGGGCGCGTATAGGCGTGGACAGCGCGGACCTCACGGGCGCCGACGACAGCCCTTTGGCGCCTCTACGAATAACCCTGCTCAACCAGTAGATTCGCGCTCCTGCAAGAAGGCGTCGATTGCCTGCGCGACGCGGTCCGCGACGGCCTCGCGGGCCAGCGGGTCCTTCAGCGCTGCGGCGTCGGCATCGTTCGTGAGGAAGAGGATCTCCGTGAGGACGGCGGGCATCTGGACCTCGCGCGTCACCAGGAACTGGCAGAAGCCTGCCGAGTTGTGCACTGTCGAGTCCTCCTGCGTTCCGCGACGCACCGTCTCGTAGCCGTAGTCCTTCAGACCCTGCACGGCCGCGTCGAGGATGAGCTCTGCCAGGCGAGCACTCTCCGCGCCGTACTGGTGCTCCCCGCAGTACCAGATCTCGGTGCCCGACTGCGCCGGATGCGGCGAGCCGTTGTTGTGAATCGAAATGAACAGGTCGCCGTCAACGGCGCCGGCCAGGCGGACGCGGCTCATAAGGTCGCCGGAGATCAGTGCCTGCGAGAGTGGCCCAATCGCCAGGGGCTTGCCGAAGCCGGAACGAGTGATATAGACGTCGTACCCCTTCGCCTCCAGGAAGCGGCGCAGGTTCTCGGCGATGTCCAGATTCGCTTCCGCCTCCGTCAGGTCGACCTCGCCGCCGGCAAGGTGATGTACCGCGCCGGGATCGCCGCGGCCGTGGCCGGGGTCGAGGATGATCGTCGGACGGTGCGGCTGCGGCGTCGGCTGGCGCTGCAGGAGCGAGCCCGGCCCTTCCAGGACGCCCGCCCTCGTCGACGGCTGCGCCTCCTTGGGCACGGGCATGACCTTCGGGCCGCTTACGCTGTCGCCATCGCCATCGCCAGTGACGGTGCCTTCGACCGTTTGAGAGCTATCCTCCGGCGTGGCAGTGATGGCAGATCCGGCATCGGGCGCTGTCGTGGCGGTGGCGGGCGCCGTCACCCCCGCTTCCGAAGAACGCCCGTGCGCGGCGACGACCGACCCCGCGACGAGGCTGGCCAGCACCGCGAACGCGCACGGAACAAGGATGAGAAGACGCACCTTCATTTCTGTCGACGATCCTACGGTCTTGCTAGACGGCCTCGTCCTGCGTCGCCTCGACGCGTATGCCGAACGCCGAAGCCAGCACCCGCAGCTCCTGCAGGAGTTCGGCGGCCGGCACGTCCTCCATCTGCGAGGTCAGGCTGGAGTTGTCGACAAACTCCTCGTCGGCGGTCATGAAGACCTTCAGCATCTCTTCGTCATTACCCATCCGCGCGCCGCGGTCTTCTTCCTCCTTCGCCTGCTCCTCCTCTGGCTTCTCTTCATCCTCCGCCTGCTCAGTCTCCTCGTCCGTAGGCGGTTCGAGCAGTTCGTCTGGCAACGAGTCGATGGTCTCGCTCTCTTCCTCTTTGCCCCGGTCTTTCCCGAATCTGAGGAATGGTATCAGCTTCATATTGACCTCCAACTGTTACATCGGCGCCGCCACGCTGGCAAAGAGCCCTTGCACAATCCAGGGGATCAGCAGCATCGCGAGGCCGGATAGGAAACACATTACCGACCCGTAAAGACAGAGCTTATAGACGTGGCCGCCGGCCGCTGCATAGGGCGCGAAACTGTTCGCCACGGTGAGGATCAGGATCACAGCGACGATAAACGCCCGCACGAAGTCCATGTCGGGCGACGTGAAGAGCAGCGTTGTCGATACTCCCGCCTCGTTGGCTATGTTTTCGTTCATCCCCTGCGTCTGGACCTCGACCATCTTCGCCCCGAAGATCACCAGCACCTCCGTCACGAATAGCAGAATCGCCAGAAGCGCCACGTGAAGCGGGATCATGATGAACGTGAACGTCGAGGACACCAGCTTCCTGCTCGCCCGTAGCAAAGAGACCTTCATCGCGAACATGGACGCCAGGTAGCTGATGCGGTCGGCGTCGCCGCCCAGCCGCAACCCGTCCCAGAAGATGCGCACCGCGCGCGTGACCATCTCGCTCCCCGATTCGGCAGCGAAGCGCGTCCAGGAAAGGTCGGAGCGCAACCCGGTTCGCAGCCGCACGTGCAGGCGCTTCACCTGCGGCTCCAATGACCCCAGGGAGCGCCGGTTCAGCCGTGCCAGCCCTTCGCCGACGGTACTGCCCATCGCTGCCACCATGCTGCCTATCGCCCGCAGGACGCTGGATATGTCCCGGTCCCGACGGTCTATCTGCACGTCCTCGCGCGCCGCGAGCAAACCGATCGGCAGGAGAAAGATCGACATCGTTAGGAAGGCAACCGGCAGGCCGAAGCCGAGCAACATGACGCCCGCGCTCGCCGCCAGGCCCACCGGCAGCACGTATCTGGCGAGAAGCGCGGCGAAGTGACGCTCGTGGGAGTAGTCGGCCAGCGTGCAGGCTTTCACCTCTAAGGGCGCCACGCTATACACGATCCACGACCCGAGAAAGGTCACGCCGATGACGACGGCGGCGAGGCCGACAATCAGGCCGGCGCCCATGCTGTATATCATCATCGACACGAGGGAGATGACCACGATCAGTGCCGCAGACACCATCAGAGCCACATAGGCGTCCGTCCACCGTTGCAGCGTCTCCAGGTCGCGCTCATAGGCCTTGCCGTAAAGCTCCAGCTGGATTTCCATTTCGCGGGCCAGGAACGGCGCCTCTCCTTCACCCGACGACAGTGCGCTCGCGAAGCGCAGCAGGAGGCTGCGCATGTTCTCGTCGGCCAGTGTCTCCGCCACGGCCTCGCAGGCCTGGGCGTAGTCGTAGTTCAGTCGCTGGGCAGCCCAGTGGATGCGACGGAAGAGGATCGACGTGCTGTAGTTCAGGTTCGAGGTGTGCTCGAAGAGCTGGGCGCGAGAGACGCCGGCGGTGGCGATCGCGGACATATACGTGAGCTGCGTGACGAGATCGAACGCCACCGGCTCCCGCCCGAAGAATCGGGCCGGCTTCTCCAACTTCGTACGCTCTTTGACGGCGCTAGAAGAGGCCTTCGCGTTGCGCCTTAGCAAGGAGTTGATAGAGATCATAGAAGTCCGTGACGCTCTGTTGCTGTAGCTTCTCCAGGATGGCCGCCTTTTTGTCCAGCTCCAGGTAGATCTTTCGCTTGTCCTTCTGCGTCAGCCCCCGGCGTGGCGCCACGCGGTTCTCCAGGAGATAGCTGTTCATGTTGCCCGTGAACTCAAACTCGTCCTCCGCCGGGTTCCAGCGGAAGGCCTCGACGAACGAAAAAGAGTCCGACGAAAGGTCATAGCCGATAATCTCGTTGATACTCAAGACCCGCCTGCCGAGCTTGCCGTTCGGAAGGCGGACGGCACTGCAAATGACCACGAGGTTGAGGTTGTCCATGTATGGCTTCGGGACGTTGATCGGGTTGCCCGTGAGACGCTGGATGAGCTTCTCAACGGTCGACGCGTGGAAGGTGGACATGACCTGGTGCCCTGTCTGCATCGCCTGGAAGGCGACGGCGCCCTCCTCGCCGCGGATCTCGCCGACGATGATGGCGTTCGGACGTTGCCGCAGCGCGGCCTTGAGGAGTCCGAACATGTCGACGGAGGCGCCCTGCGTGGCCTCACCGGACATTCGAACCACCTCACGGATCCAGTTGGTGTGGGGCACCTGGAGCTCCGGCGTATCCTCGATGCTGACGATCTTGGCGTCGGGCCGGATAAAGGTCGTTATCGCGTTGAGCAGCGTCGTCTTGCCGGAGGCCGTCTCTCCCGACACCCAGAGGTTGAGGCCGTCGCCCACGACGATTGCCAGGTACGCCGCCATCTTGTGGTCCATGCTGCCGAAGTTGATGAGGTCGAGGATACTGATCGGCGTCTCCGCGAACTTACGAATGGTGAAGTTGCTGCCCCTCTTGGAGACCTCGCCGCCGTAGACGATGTTGATACGGGAGCCGTCCTGCAGCGCCGCGTCGACGATGGGGTTCTTGAATGTGACGGGCTTCTTGATGTTCTCCGAGAGCCGGATGACGAAATCGTCCAGCTCCTCGTGCGTGTCGAAGATGATGCTGCTCTTCAGCCCCTTGAAGATCTTGTGCTCCACGAACACCGGCCCCAGGCCGCTGCAACTGATGTCCTCGATGTTGGTGTCCTTGATCAGCGGCTGCAGAGCGCCCATCGTGATCTTGTCGCGCAGGACGATGTACTTTATCGTTTCCAACTCGCGACCGGTGACGGGTATGCGGCCCTCTTTCGAGCCGCCGAATGAGAAGCGGCCGCCCTTCTTCTTCTCGCCGCCGTTGCCTTTCGATTCACCCCTTACGACGCAGCAGTGCTCTACCGCCTCGGAGAGCGCCTTGATCCTCTCCTCAGTGGTTTGCGCCTCCGCCAGGATGTCGACGTAGTCGAGCAGCCGCCGCTCTACTTCCCGCAGGAGCTCCTCCAGGTCCATGCCGATCGGTGGTTCTACCGCGAGGTAGTAGTTTCGCGGGTCTTCCACGTCGGGGTATATGTGGACGAAGACGTTCTCGCTTACGGGGTAGATCAGGTTCGGGTGCTCGATCTCACCTAGCTTGCGGCTGATCTCCGGATAGAAATCGGGCACACCGACGACGGCCATGGGCACCATGTGGAGGTAGTCCATAAGGTGCGGCGCGGTCTCGGCGCGCTGCAGCAGCTCTTTGGAGATGAGCTTCTTGAGCGCGCAACCGCTGTTTCCGTCCTTGTGGTCGTCAACGACGTTCTCGCAGGGAAAGGGCATCGAGTTCGGCATGTCAGGCTTTTGCTTTTGTGATCGGTACTATCCTCATCCCCAATCCGGGCTCAACTTCGAAGCTGACGATATTGCCGGTGCTCTTCTCCGCGCCGCGCACCTTGGCGACCTCCAGCACCTTCACCAGTTGATCGCCCACCTCCTCGATGCGCAGCCGGAGGTGAGCATCGCAAATGGAACGAATCCGGATGAACATCGACTCGTCGAAAGCATAGGCGTGCAGCGTGATGAGCATGGTCTTGTTCTCATCGCAGATGTTCTTTATGGCCGTGAAGAACGTGAGGGTGTCGCGCTCCGGCACGTGGGACACGAATGACGTAAGCGAGTCCATCGCGATGATGTCGTAGCTCGTCTGCCGCGAGATGTGGCTCAGCAGCCGGCTGAAGAACGTCATCGATTCCTCCGGCGTCAGCGCCGAAGGCACCGGGTAGACGTTGAGCTTGCCCAGTAGGAAGTGGTCCATGATGTTCATGCCCAGGCTTTCCATCTGTCGCAAGAGACTGCGCGTCGTGTTCTCGGTCGTGTAGTAGGCGATGCGGAAGTTCTCGACCAGCGCTCCCCAGACGAGCTGCTGAAGGAGCACGCTCTTCCCCGAGTCCGACTGACCCTCGATGAGCGACAGCGATCCCTCGGGTATGCCGCCGCCGATCTTCTTGTCCACCTCGGGGTTACCCGTCGCGACGACTCGCCTTGTTTCGTTCCACGCTGCCTTCGCCATGGTCTTGCTCCTATCCCGTCACGCTCGCTGATACGGTGACACCGTTCTCCGTCGAGACGATGACCCAGCCGGTTGTCCCGGTCCCCATCAGCGGGTTGATCCGTATGCGGATTTCCGCTATCTCGCCCGGGTTCAGGACGCCGGGCTCAAAGCTGTCGTTTTCGATGTTCACCAGCGTCCACGTGTTCGATTGCAGTGCGCCGGAGGTGTATGGTACCCAGCGCGCGTAGCGCGTCCCCGACTCCGAGAAATACTGGACCACCACGTCCATCCGCGCCCAGTCGGCGACCGTTGTCTGGCCGTCGTTGCGCACGCGCACGGTGATATTCGCGTAGCTGCCGTCGACCAGCGTCTCCACGACTGTCAGCTCCGTGCGCACCCGCTGTTCCAGTCGCTCTCCCATCACCTGCCACGACTGGCCAATCCGGTCGACGGAGCTGTAGCCGCTCCTCGCCATGACCACGGTGGTGATCATCAGGATCGCTGCAATGAGAAGAGCGGGGATGCTGGTCTCCATGTCCTCTCCCTAGACCGTGAAGAACTTCGCGTCGCTGGACCCGTTGGGCGCGACGATCTTGGCGTAGTACACGGTGTTCGTTGCCAGGGCGTCGTCCAGGTGAATGACGATGTGGAGCGTCGCTGTCGGCTTCCACTCGCTGTCGTTCTCGACGCTGTACTCCCAGCAGGGCGCCGTGCAGCTCGCGCCGCCGTAGGGAATGCGCACGAACTCGCCCTCCGGCCCGAAGAAGACGTCGATCTTGTCAAGCGGCTCGATGATCGTGGAGCCGACGTTCTTCGCCCAGACGTCCGCGACGGTCGCGCCGTCTTCGCCGGTGGCGTGGACGATCTCCAGCTGACTGCCGAGCCGGTCGTCGATGACGCTGGCGGTAGATGTGAGGGCGCCGCTCGTGCGGTCGACGCTTGGCAACACCGCGTTGACAACCGCCACGACGGCTATGATTCCCGCCACGGTCAGCAGGACGGTGGTAATGGCCTTCTCTATGGTGGCACCCCCTCTTGATCCGTCATCCCGGGGGGACGGACATCTTCGGCCCTCCTAGGCTGGTTGCTGCCACTGATCGGCCAGGCTGCGAAGGCTCTGGCCGGCTGGCTCCTCGCCTCGCATCAGGGCGTCGAGCTGGCAAAGGACGACCAGGCACTCGTTGGCCGAGGGCGGCGTTGTCCGCTCCTCCGCCTGCAGGCCGAGGCTCGTCACCTTGAGCAGCGCCTCCTTCGCGGGGCCAGAGAGATAGCCGGTGAACTCGCAGAGGTCGAGGAGTATGCGAAGCCGCTCCGAGCCGATCTGTTTGACGGCTTCCTCCGCCCACACCGCCAGGCCGGCCACCGTTATCAGGCTCCAGCGCGGCGTGCTGCCCGCCGCGGGCGTTGCCGCAGCGGGCGGCGCGACCACGGCCGGCGCGGGCGCCGGTGCCGGCTCGACGCGGGCGATGGGAACAGGCTCAGGCGGCTGGGCCGGCGCCCGCCGCGTTGCGACCGGTCGCATAGGCGCGGGGACCGGCTCTTCCGGCTGCGGCTCCTCGACGGCCGTTGCGGGCTCCGGTACGAGGGTTTCCGCCTCGTCGTCCCAGATCGCCTCGGGCGCCTTGGGCGATGGCTGCTCCGACGTCTCGGCCTCGTCGTCCTCCGAAGCCACGCGCACGACCCTTATCGGCGGCCGCGACTCCAGAGCGCCGGGGTCCGCACGCAACGCTTGGCCAGGCTCCGCGAACGGATTGTCCTGACCAAGTATTGCCGTCCGTATTTCACTCAGGATTAATTTGACCTCTCCCTTGAGGAGTTTTACGTCGTCCTCAAGAGAGGCGATCTTGGCATTGAGTTCCATGCTTCTGCCTCCCTGCCGAGCGGAGCGGTCCTTCTCAGTGCGACTAATCCTTGCCTCAGTCGCCACACCGCCCCTTGCGGCAATGAACTCCGGCTAGTGCAGGTCGATCACCGTGTCCAGGCCGGCGGGTGTCGTCCTGGCGATGACCATCGTTCCGCCGAGCGACGGCTTCACCTCGAACGTGAACGCCTTGTTCGCCACCAGGGCCTGCCCGCTGGTATCAATTGTGATCTCTGCAAGCTCGCCGTTCTCCATCAGGTCATCGCCGTCGCCGACCAGGAAGTTGATGGCCCAGGCGATGTTGGCTACGTTCACGTCGGAATCGCGATAGTCGATCACCATCTTGTTACTGAGGGCGAGCGGGTCCAGATTGACCGGTTCCCCGCCGGCGGCGTTCGCCACGTCGAAGATGATGCTCGTTACGTTCGTCCCGTCCGTGAAGGCGATAACGCTGCCCCGCAGCTCGAGTGTGCCCCTGGTCTTCTGGAGACCCGAATAGACCGCTTCCTTGCCTCGCTCTGAGCTAAACAGACCGGTGCTCAGCACGACGAACGCGAAGACGGTCGCCACCACCACGAAGGCGATCAAAATGATGGCGGTCTCCAGACCAGTGATGCCTTCTTCCTCGCGGGCGGCTCTCCTTACGAGCCACATCAATTTCTTCATTTGCCTACCTCCCTGGTTGTTACTGGGCGAGGCACCAGCCCCGCATCCATGGCGGCACGTCCTTGGCCGCCATCCGTCGTCGGCGAATAGTCCATCGCCCAAAGCCCGGGTCAACCGTCGACAGAATCGACCCCCGCTAATGCGAGCTTGATCCGATCGGACCCATGGGCGGGAGAGTCCTTTTCCATGCCGCAGGATTTGTCGTCCTTCGTCAGAGTCAACCGCAGGGTGCGGGCACCCAAATTGGACTGGGTGCCCGCACCCTGCCGCGAATCCAGGGCGAACGCAGCAATCCTGCCGAAAGGGTCTTAATCTAAGGGAGGCCCCGTAAGGGGTAGCGAGAGTTTTCGCCTGCGGGACGGGAATCGGTCACTTAGCCCTAAAGATAGATGGCCTCTGCCCGATAACAGACTCGGGCTCTATCAATGGACGGATATCCTACGGCACACGTCGACCGGGTCGCAACCGAAGCGCATAGCTCATCGGAGGAGTGGTCAGAGAGCATGCAGGGACAGCTCAACGGCGACAGGCTGCGTCTGTTGATCGTCGAGGACGAGGGTCTTTGGCGCGACATGCTGCGCCTGGCCCTCTCGACGCAGCCGCGCATGGAAGTGACGGGCACGGCCACAAGCAAGGACGACCTGCACGCCGTCTGCGCCGCTTCCCAGCCGGACGTGCTCCTCGTCGACGTCCGCCTCGACGGCGATACACAGGCGCTCGCCGCGGTCCATGCCGTCAAGGCGGAGTGGCCGCATATCGGCATCGTCGTCCTGGCGGCCGACAGCGACCGCGAGTACCTTTCGACGAACCCGCCGCCGAACACGCCAGGCTGGTCCTACATCATCAGGCAGTCGCTCTCTGACGCTACGGGCCTCGTGCGCGCCATCGAAGCCGCGGCCGCAGGGCTTGTCGTGCTCGACCCGGCCATCCTCAGCGGTCGCAACAACGCGCATGGCCCGCGCCTGGGGCGCCTAACGCCGCGCCAGATGGACGTCCTCCATTTGATGGCGAAAGGCTACAGCAACGCCGCCATCGGGCGGGCGCTGGTTCTGGAAGAGAAATCCGTCGAGAACCACATCAACGCCATCTTCAGCCAGCTCGTCTCCGGCCGCGACCCGTCGATCCACCCGCGGGTGCGCGCCGTCATAACCTACCTCCAGGAAACGCAGAAGCTCGCCGCGAGCTGATCGCCCGGATTCGCCACGATCCCCCTATCCCACAGTCCCGAGTAAGATTCGCGTCCCTCCGGCGTTTGAATAACTGCATGGGCCCTTCCATGCTCGATCATCTCCCGGAGGGTAACGAATGCTGCGACGACTCCTCATCATCGGGCTCGTTCTGTCCTCACTCCTGGCCTCGGCGCTCGTCCTCGTCGTGTTCGCGCTCGGACTGCGCTGGGGCGGCGACTCCCGCCCCGCGACCGAGAAGCTGCCGGCGTCGTCCGATAGCGTCCTCGACGGCGCCAGGGAGTACCGGTCGGACGTGAAAGGCTACAGCGTCCGCTTCCCGGATGGCTGGTCACCGCAGCCCTCCAGTATCGACCTCGAACGCACGTCGACGGACGTGTTCTACGCGATGCCCGACGACGGCGAGCCCGGCGTAGCGCTGACGCTAAGCATCACGAAGGAGTCTCTGCCGTCGGGGACGGCCGTCGACGACTACCTGCGTGGCTGGCTGGACTACCTGGGCGCGGGATCGAAGGACATCAGCCGGCCGGAGTTGCTGGACATCGGCGGCATGCAAGGCTACCTCGTCGACTACGAGGGCTTCTCGCGGCAGCAGTCGGTGCAGCTCACCGCCGCCGTGCTGGTGAAGGGCGACGCGGGATGGGAGATCGTCCTTGCCGTCCCGGCGGGGAAGCGCTCCGAGTACCGGCCCCTTCTCGCCGCCGTCCTCAGCTCCCTGACCATCCGCTGAACCATTCCCCTCGGCGCTCCCACGCGATCAGATCGATTCGACCGGTGCCGGGTCGCCCGGCCGCGCGTCCTCGCGGAGGTCGCTGCCGAGTGGCATCTAGACAGCGGAAGTCTTATTCTTATGTTTGGAAACGTCCCGCTGGCGGGAGGCGCGCAAATTGACGAAGGTCGGCCTGCTCTACGATCCCCTCTACCTCTGGCACGACACCGGCGCCCACCCGGAGAGCGCTCTTCGCCTGACCGCTATCATGCACGTCCTCACCGAAGCGGGGCTCACCTCGCGACTGGAGCCCCTGGCCGCCCGCGACGCGACGGTCGACGAGATAGCGATGATCCACGAGCAGCGCTATCTCGCCTACGTGCGCGAGATGGCGCAGGCCGGCGGCGCCTGGGCTGACCCCGACACCTACATCTCGCCTCGCTCCTATGACGCTGCCCTGCGCGCGGCCGGCGGCTCCCTGGCGGCCACGGACGCCGTGCTCGATGGCGCCATTGACAGCGCCTTCTGCCTGGTGCGGCCGCCCGGGCACCACGCGATGCCGGATCACGCCATGGGCTTCTGCCTCTTCAACAACGTCGCGATATCCGCCCGCCACGCGATTCGCGTCCGCGGCCTCGATCGCGTCGCCATCGTCGACTTCGATATCCAC
Organism: Dehalococcoidia bacterium; assembly: GCA_022865685.1. Taxonomy (GTDB): domain Bacteria; phylum Chloroflexota; class Dehalococcoidia; order DSTF01; family JALHUB01; genus JALHUB01. The sequence goes on from JALHUB010000135.1 coordinate 17,154, forward strand.
CACGGCAACGGTACTCAGGCCGCTTTCTACGAAGACCCGGCGGTGATCTACTTCTCGACGCACCAGTACCCGTACTACCCGGGCACGGGGCACCTAGAGGAGACCGGCGCCGGCGCGGGCCGCGGCTACAACGTCAACGTGCCCCTGCCCGCGGGCTGCGGCGACGACGAGTTCCGTCGCGTGTTCAACGAGGCGCTGGAGCCGCTTCTCGATCGCTACCAGCCGCAGCTCATCCTCGTCTCCGCGGGCTACGACGGCCACTTCGACGACCCGCTGGCGAGCATGACCCTCAGCGTCGCCGGCTACGGCGAGATGATGTCGTTCCTGCGCCGAAAAGCGGCCGACCTCTGCGAAGGCCGGCTCGTCTGCGTGCTCGAGGGCGGCTATCACCTGCTGGCGGAAGCGTGGTCGGTGCGGGCGTGCCTGGAGGTGCTACTGGGCGAGTCGCCCGCGGCGGACCCCTTCGGGAAGGCGCCGGAGGGTGCGAGCTGCCACATCGATAGGGTACTGGGGGCGGTGAAGACGCTGCACGGGCTGGCCGTCTCGCCGCAGACCCTCGCCTGAAGAACACCTGAAAACCTGGTCGCGTTCCTTGGGTGTGTTAAGATAATCGTAGCCGAGACTTTCCAGTCTCGGCGTTCAATTCGCGGCCAGACTGGAGAGTCTGGCCTACGCCTACGGTTGTTCTTGGACCTCCTTGCTTAGGGCAAGAAGCGCTGGAACGCCTCGTTGCCGAGACGCCGGCCGTGCTCCGTCAACCGAATCCACCCGTCGACCGACTCCAACAGCCCCAGCGCCTCGAGTTCATCTATTTCCCGGCCGTAGCGCTCGCCGAGGTCGACCCCGAAGCGGTGCCCCAGCGCAGCCATCGACACCCCCTCCGTCAGCCGCAGCCCAAGTATGACCGCGTCCGACATCTCTCGCTCAGCGTCAGGCTGTTCGACCGACTCGACGTGCGGTGCCGTCGTTGGGCCCCACGGCCGCGCCCCTCTACCCGCAGCGACCAGCTCGATGTACCTCCCCGGCGCTCGCTCGTTGGCGAGCCGGTAGCCGTTCAGGTAGGAGTGAGCGCCGGCTCCCAGCCCGAGGTAAGGCTCGCTGTGCCAGTAGGCCAGATTGTGGCGGCAGCGATGCCCCGGCTTCGCCCAGTTCGATATCTCGTACTGCTCGCAGCTCGCCTGGGCGAGCCGTTCGCTGCTCAACGTGTACATCTCCGCTTGCACGTCGGGGTCCGGCTCCGCGCACTCGCCAGCAGCGACTCGACGGGCCAGCGGCGTGTCCTCTTCCAGCGTCAGGGCGTAGAGCGAAAGGTGGTCCGGCCCAAGCGCGACCGCCTTCTCCAGTGATCGACGCCACTGCGCGACCATCTGGCCTGGCAAGCCGAAGATGAGGTCGATGCTCACGCTGGCGAAGCCGGCACTGCGGGCGGCGCGATAGGCCTCCTCGGCGCGTTCAGCATCGTGAATGCGTCCCAGGAAGCGCAGCTCGGCGTCGTCGAAGCTCTGCACGCCGAGGCTGAGGCGGTTGACACCCATCCGGCGCAGCGTGTGCAGTCGGCCGGCGTCGACGCTCTCAGGGTTCGCCTCCATCGTCACTTCCGCGCCGGTAGCGACGTCGAAGCGCTGTCGCAGACCGTCGAGTAGTCGTCGCGTCTCCGCGATGGGCAGCAGGCTGGGCGTGCCGCCGCCGAAGTACAGCGTCTCGACACGGCCGACGGCCCGCGACTCGGCCCACAGCGTCGCTTCCCGCAGCAAGGCATCGACGTAGGCGGGAATCAGGTGCTCCTGCCGCGCGTAGGAGTTGAAGTCGCAATAGGCGCACTTCGAGCGACAGAACGGCACGTGGACGTAGAGGCTGCGGCACTCGCTCATCTCCGTCGGATCGTAACACCTGCTGCCGCCGCGTTCTACGCTGTAGGGGCGCACCGCTGTGCGCCCTACGGCCCTGCGGCGTCGACCCCCGCGGCAATTGACTTGGCCGCTGTCCCCATGCGACACTCTAACGAAGCGCAAAACACCCACATCCGCCTGCCCGCCGGTAGGCATGGCCTCTTGAGGGAGACAAAAGTGCACTATAAGACACACTACTGCGGCGACCTCCGAAAAGGGGACAGCGGCCAGGAAGTGCTGCTCGCCGGCTGGGTGCACCGGCGGAGAGACCACGGCCGTCTCATCTTCATCGACCTGCGCGATACGCGCGGCCTCGTCCAGGTCGTCTTCAACCCCAAGACAGCCCCCGAAGCCCACGCCGTCGCCGAGCAGGTGCGCAACGAGTACGTCCTCTGCGTCCGCGGCACGGTCTCGCCGCGGCCCGCCGGCACCGAGAACGCCGGCCTGCCGTCGGGCGAGGTCGAAGTCGTCGCCGGCGAGGCGCAGATCCTGAACACGGCGAAGACGCCGCCCTTTTACATAAACGAAGAGGTCGAGGTCGATGAGCTGCTGCGCCTGCGCTACCGCTACCTCGACCTGCGCCGCATCTCCGTCCATGACCGCTTCGCCGTGCGCCATCGCGTCAACAAGTACATCCGCGACTTCCTGGACGCCCGCGGCTTCTACGAGATCGAGACGCCGATCCTCACCAAGTCGACGCCCGAGGGCGCGCGCGACTACCTGGTGCCAAGCCGCGTCTATCCCGGCAACTTCTACGCCCTGCCGCAGTCGCCGCAGCAGCTCAAGCAACTGCTGATGGTCGCCGGCTTCGAGAAGTACTACCAGATAGCCCGCTGCTTTCGCGACGAGGACTTCCGCGCCGACCGCCAGGCGGAGTTCACGCAGCTCGACCTCGAGATGAGCTTCATCGACCAGAAGGACATCCTCGACCTCATCGAGGAGCTGTACGCGGGCATGATCCCGGCCTTGCGACCGGACCTGAAGCTCGCGCCCGTGCCCTTCCCCCGTCTCGCCTACGACGACGTCATGCGTCGCTACGGCACCGACAAGCCCGACATCCGCTACGGCATGGAGCTCGCTGACGTCACCGACCTCGGCCCGACCTGCGACTTCGCCGTCTTCCGCGACGTCATCGCCGCCGGCGGGCAGATTCGCGGCTTCGCGGCGCCCGGCGGCGCTGCTTTCACCCGCCGCGAGATCGACAGCCTGACGCAGTTTGTCGAAGACCAGGGCGGCAAAGGACTGATCTCCGTCGCCCTCCTCGGCGAAGGCGGCATCGACGACCTGACGCCGGAAGACATCCGCTCGCCGATGCACCGCTACCTGAGCATGGAGCTGATAAAGGGCATGGCGCAGCGCACCGGAGCAAAGCGCGGCGACCTCCTCATCCTCGTCGCCGACGAGCCGAAGGTCGCCAGCGCCGCGCTCGACGCCCTCAGGCGCGAGATGGCCGCGCGCCTCAACCTCGCCGACCCGCAGGTGGCCGCCTGCTGCTTCGTCGTCGACTTCCCGCTCTTCGACTGGAGCGAGAGCGAGCAGCGCTGGGACAGCGTCCACCATCCGTTTACGGCGCCGAAGGCCGAGGACCTCGCGCTTCTCGAAACCGACCCGGGCAAGGCGCGCAGCAAGGCTTACGACTTCGTTATCAACGGCATGGAGGGTGCCGGCGGCAGCATCAGGATTCACCGGCGCGAGGTCCAGGAGAAGGTATTCGAGCTCCTGGGCATGGCGCGCGAGGAGGCGCAGTACCGCTTCGGCCACATGCTGGAGGCGTTTGAGTACGGCGCCCCGCCGCACGGCGGGATCGCGGCCGGCATCGACCGGACGGTCGCGTTCTTCACCGGCGCGCCGAACATCCGCGAGGTCATCGCCTTCCCGAAGACGCAGAGCGCCTACGACCCGATGATGGGGGCGCCGTCTCCCGTCTCGCCCAAGCAGTTGGAGGAGCTGGGCATCGCCATCACGAAGAGCACGGAGGTGATAGCCCCTGTGGAGGGAGCGCCGCAGGCCGATCTTCAATAGGGATTCGAAGGGCAATCGCTCAGTGGCACGACCGGCTGCGGCCGCCTGCCAGCGTTTTTCGGTATCAGGATAGGGGATCGGTAGCAAGGAGAACGGAGCGCCATGAAGAGGTTCCTTGCCGTCGCGGCGTTACTCTCAGGGTTGGTTACCGTTGCGAGCGTCGTCGCTTGCGGCGGCAGTGGCGGCAGCAGCGATAATGCCGGTAGCGGCGGCGGCAGCGCCTCCGGTCCGACGCTGCGAATGGTCGGCGGCGATCCCCTTACGCTCGACCCCGCCCTCGTCACCGACGCCGTCTCCGCGACCTACATCGTCGAGATCTTCAGCGGTCTCGTCACGATAGACAAAGACCTCAAGCTGGCCCCCGACATCGCTAAGAGCTGGGACGTCAGCCCCGACGGCAAGACGTACACCTTCCACCTGCGCGACGACGTTGTCTTCCAACAGACCTACCGTCAGGTGACCGCGACCGATTTCAAGTACTCCATGGAGCGCGCCGTTAACCCGGACACTGCCTCCACCGTAGCCGAGGCGTATCTGGGCGACATCGTCGGCGCCAGAGACATGATCAACGGCACGGCGAGCCAGATCAGCGGCATCGAGGTCGTCGACGACTTCACGCTGCGCATCACAATCGACGAACCTAAGCCCTACTTCCTCGCCAAGATGGCCTGTCCCACCTCCTTCGTCGTCGACAAGACGCAAGTCGAGGACGACCAGCGCAACTGGACGAAGAAGCCGCACGGCACCGGCCCCTTTATGGTGAAAGAATGGACGCTCGGCGAGAGCCTGACCCTCCAGGCCAACGAGCGCTATTACGCCGGCGCCCCCAGCGTCAAGACGGTCAACTTCATGCTGTCCGGCGGCTCGCAACTGACGATGTACGAGGACGACGAGGTCGACGTCGCGGGCGTCAGCATCAACGACATCGAACGGGCGCTGGACGCCAACGACCCGCTGCACAGCGAGTACCTCAGCGCGGACTCGATGTCGGTCTCCTACCTCGGCTTCAACACGCAGAAGCCGCCCTTCGATGACCCTAAGGTGCGTCAGGCGTTCGGTCTCGCAATCGACCGCGACAAGATCGTCGAAGTGGTGCTGAAGGACATGGTGCCCGTCGCGCACAGCATCATGCCACCGGGGCTGCCGGGCTACAACCCCAGCGCCACCGTCGGCGCGTTCGACCCCGAGAAGGCGAAGCAACTGCTGGCGGAATCGCGGTACGGCGGGCCCAGCGGCCTGCCCAAGATCACGCTGAGCCAGGTCGGCGTCGGCGCCACCGCCGGCGACGACATCCAGGCGATGGTCGAGATGTGGAAGCAGAACCTGGGCGTCGAGGTCGAGATCCAGCAGACCGACCAAGCAACGTTCTGGCAGGACCTCGACAAGCGGTCGTACCAGATGTTCGCCGCCGGCTGGGTCATGGACTATCCCGACCCCGAAGACATCATGGACATTCTCTTCAACAGCAAGAGCCACCAGAACAGCACCGGTTACAGCAACCCGGAGGTCGACCAACTGCTGGTGCAGGCGCGCACCGAGCAAGACTCCGCCAAGCGCATGACCCTCTACCAGCAGATCGAGCAGCTAGTCCTGGCCGACGTCCCCTGGGTGCCGCTCTACTACGGGCGCGACCACGTCGTCGTCAAGCCATACGTTAAGAACTTCATGCTGCCGCCGGTGGTGATGCCCTATCTGCGGTACGTGACCATCGACCAATAGGTGTGCATCGATGTCAACGCGGTAGACGATGCAAGGGCTCCTTCCTTACGTAGTCCGGCGGCTCCTCTGGGCGCCTGTTATCCTCCTGGCGGTGTCGTTCATCGCCTTCGCCATCACGCGTTTCGGCCCCGGCGACCCGCTTCGCGTGGCGATGGGCCAGTACAGCGACCCCGCGGTGCTGGAGCGCGTCCGCCACGAAGAGGGACTGGACAAGCCGCTCTTCCAGCAGTACGGCATCTACCTGAAGAACGTCGCGCACGGCAAGCTGGGCGAGAGCTTCGCCTACCGCAACCGCGACGTCTCCGAAGTCATCTTCCCTAAGATATGGGTCTCGGCGCGCCTAGGCCTCGTGGCGATGCTCATCGTGTTCGCGGTGGGCGTGCCTCTGGGCGTCTATGCCGCGCTGAGGCAGGGCACATGGTCGGACCCGTTCTCTATCGGCATTCTGCTCTTCTTCCAGTCCGTGCCGGTGCTGATCACCGTGCCGCTCATGCTGCTGGTCTTCGTGCTGAAGTTGCACTGGCTGCCCGCGGCCGGCTGGGGAGGCGTGTTCGATAGTCGCATCGTCATGCCCGCGCTGGCGATATCGCTGCCCGGCATCGCCGGCGTGGCCCGCCTGACGCGAGCGACGACGCTCTCCGTGCTTCGGGAGGACTACGTCCGCACGGCGCGCGCCAAAGGCCTGCGCGAGTTCACCGTCGTCACCCGCCACGTCGTGCGCAATTCGCTGCTGCCGCTCGTCACCGTCGTAG
>JALHUB010000136.1 GCA_022865685.1 Dehalococcoidia bacterium
CATCAAATAGTCTACCAGCGCTCGTCGTGACGGGCGAGTTGACGCCCCTCGCCAGCATCTGGTCAAGAAGCGCCAAATCGCTCTCTGATAGCGGCGGGGCGTCGCTCGGCGGCGGCAGGAGGTCGAAGCCTGCACCGATCTCGTGGAGCAGGCCGAGCGCGGTGCGGCGTGGCTCCGTGATGGCAGCCTCGCCGCCGGGCAGACGGAACGGCCGCAGGTGCGCGACCCGCCGGTAGCCCGAAGCGTCGCCGAGGAGGACCTCGCCGCCCCAGAGCGTTCCGTCGTCGCCGTAGCCGGCGCCGTCCCAGGTGACGCCGAGCACCTCGCCGTCAACGTCGTTCTCCGCGATGCACGCCGCCAGGTGGGCGTGATGGTGCTGGACGGCGACGGCGGGATAGGGCGCTCTCTTCGCCCATTGCGTCGAAAGGTAGTCGGGGTGGGCGTCGTGAGCGATCGCTACGGGCGTCACTTCGTACAGCGACAGGAGGTCGGTGATGACCTTGCGGAAGGCGAAGAGCGCCTTCGCTGTCTCCAGGTCGCCGATGTGCTGGCTGAGGATGACTTCGCTTCCCCTTGAGACAGCGACGGTGTTCTTCAAATGCCCGCCGACGGCGAGCAGGGGCGGCAGCGCCCGCCTGACGATGATGGGCAGCGGCGCATAGCCGCGGGCGCGCCGCATGACCATCTCCCGGCCCAGTTGCACGCGCACCACCGAGTCGTCGACGTGACGCTCGATCGGCCGGTCGTGGACCAGGAAGCGGTCCGCTATCCCGGCGATGGCCTCGACGGCCTCCGCCTCGTCCGTCACGATGGGCTCGTCGTGCAGGTTGCCGCTGGTCGCCACGACGGGGAAGCCGAGCTCGCGCATGAGCAGGTGGTGCAGGGGCGTGTAGGGGAGCATCGAGCCGACGTATGGGTTGTCCGGCGCCACCGACGGCGCCATCGCGCTCTTCGGCAGGCGTTCCAGCAGGACGATGGGGCTCTCCGGCGACGTGAGTAGCCGCTCCTCCAGCGGCGAGACGCGCGCGTACCGCCCAAGCGTCTCCAGGTCCGGGAACATGACCGCCAGCGGCTTCTCCTCGCGGCGCTTCCTCTCGCGGAGGCGGCGCACGGCCGCGTCGTTGCGGGCGTCGACCAGCGACTGGAAGCCGCCGAGCCCCTTGAGGGCGACGACGAGCCCTGCCGTCAGGGCCGCGGCCGCCTGCCTGAGGGCGTCGTCGTCCGTCGCCAGCGTCTTCCCTCGCTCGTCCCAGAGGGCGAGACGCGGCCCGCAGACGCCGCAGGCATCGGGCTGGGCATGAAAGCGACGGTCTTTTGGGTCTTCGTACTCGTGGCGACAGCGCGGGCACATGGCGAACGACCGCATCGTCGTGTTCGCGCGGTCGTAGGGGAGCGCGCGAATGATGCTGAAGCGCGGGCCGCAGAGGGTGCAGTTGGTGAAGGGATAGCGATGGCGCCGGTCGCGCGGGTCAAGCACCGCCTCGCGGCACTGCGGGCAGGTCGCGATGTCCGGCATGATGACGGCGGAACGTTCACCGGCGTCGTCGCTACGGCGGATCTCGAAGCCATCG
>JALHUB010000137.1 GCA_022865685.1 Dehalococcoidia bacterium
AGCGTCTGGCCTATTTGGGGTCGAGTCGTTGTTAGGGGGATGGCGGCGCGGACGCGGCGTCGACGCCCCCGGCGCGCGACATGTGGCTCGCGCGGTAGAGCACGCTGAGCCCCACCCCCAGCGTCGAAATCGCCCCGAAGAGCACGATGGCGGGCTGTACGCCTATCCTGTCTGCCGTGTTCCCCAACAGAAACGCACCGACCGGCGTGGTCCCGGCGAACAGCAGTATGTACAGGCTCATCACCCTGCCCCGCAGACGGCCCGGCGAAAGCAGTTGCAGGCGCGTGTTCGCCGAAGCGCTGAAGATGATGGCGGCGAACCCTAGCAGCACCAACAGCGGCAGAGTCAATGCGAACCAGCGCGACAGCCCGACCAGGATCAGCAGCAGGCTGAAGACGCCTGCTCCCAGCAGAATCTGCCTCTCGCCGGCGCGCCGCGTATAGGCGATGGCCAGCGCGGCCAGCAACGACCCGATGCCGAGCACGGCGGTCATCACACCGAAGCCGACCGAGCCGATGTGCAGCACGAACTTCGCCAGCAGCGGCAGCGCGGTGCTGAAGTTGTACCCGAATGTGCCGATGAACCCCATCACGAGCAGAATGAGCAGCACCTCCGGCGTCCGATAGGCGAAGCTAATGCCTTCGCGCAACTGCTCGAACAGCCTGCCCTCTCCCTTCTCTACCGAGAAGAACTCCGCCGGTCGCATCATCATCAGGGCGATGATGACTGGGATGAAGCTGGCCGCGTTCAGGTAGAACGTGCCGCCGATGCCGACCGTCGCGATCGTGATGCCCCCGAGCGCCGGCCCGACGATGCGCGCGGCGTTGAACAGCGTGCTGTTGAGAGCGACGGCGTTGGCCACGAGCTCTCGCCCGACCATCTCCGGCACGAACGCCAGACGCGTAGGGTTGTCGAAGGCGTTGTTCAGGCCCAGGGCCAGCGCCAGCAGGTAGATGTGCCAGAGGCGGACGGCGCCCGTCGAGACGAGCACGCCTAACGCCAGGGCCTGGAGCATCGCCGCCGTCTGCGTGCCGACGAGGAAGCGGCGTTTCGGCACACGGTCAGCGAAGACGCCGCCGAAGAGGACGAGGAAGGTCATCGGCAGGAACTGGAGCGTCGTCACAGTTCCCACGGCGAATGGCGACTGCGTGAGCGTCAGCACCAGCCACGCCTGCCCGATGCTTTGCATCCAGGTGCCGCTCAGCGAGATGAGCTGCCCGAACCAGAAGAGGCGAAAGTTCCGGACCCTCAGCGCGATGAAGATGTCGCGCAGGTCGCGCTGGCCGGCGGCCGTGTTCGAATCGGCAGGCGATTCTCCGGCTGTAGAGGGTCTTTTGAGCAGATCGTCTGGTCTCACTCAGGGTTCGGCTCTGGGATCAGTAGCGGCCTTGAACTGGCCGCGCTAAGAAAAGCTACCCTGCGGCATAATGTCGAGGGTAGCCGAAAACCCCAGGAGCCGCCAGCACCACTGGAGCGTGAAGACTGCGCGAAGAGACGCAGTCACATCGTTGGCTGCGCGGGACGGGTGCGCTGCTATAGCGGTGACGTCTAGTCGTTGGGAGGCAGCAAGAGGATATCGCCCTTCATGCGCTGATGCTGGACGTAGACCAGTGTCAGCAGGATCGCCACGCCGAGCAGCGCGGCGGCGAACCTGAACGGCGCCACCGGCCCGTACATCTCGCTTACCCTGCCGCCGGCCGCCTGACCCACAGCTCCACCGAGCCCCTGCACAGCCGCGAGTGCCCCCAGAAGGACGCCTCGCGAGTGGACCTGCGTCGCGTCGAGGGCGGCGGCGCACCAGGCGGGC
>JALHUB010000138.1 GCA_022865685.1 Dehalococcoidia bacterium
AGGCCCAGCAGCCGCGGCTCCCTGATCATCGCCCTCGTCTCCATCTCCTCGACGCGCTGCCGCCGCGATTGCGTCTCCGAGAGGTGCAGCGAGAAGAGGCGCGGCGCCAGCAGCAGGTAGGCGGCGAGGATCAGCACGATTATCGGCGCCACGTTCACGAGGAAAGAGACGAAGTCGAGGCCGGTGGCGCTGCCGATGACGATGTTGGGCGGGTCGCCGATGAGCGTGGCGCTGCCGCCGATGTTCGACGCTATCGCCTCGGAGATGAGAAACGGCGTCGCCTTCATGTGGAGCGCGCTTGCGAGTGATATTGTCACCGGCGCGATGAGCACGACCGTCGTCACGTTGTCTAGGAACGCCGACAGCACCGCCGTCGCCAGCGAGAGGGCGATGAGGATGCGCACGGGGCTGCCGCGGGCCATGGCCGCCGCGTGCGTCGCCAGCCACTCGAAGACGCCGGTCCGCGAGAGGACGCTGACCTGGATCATCATGCCGGCCAGCAGGAAGATGACGTTGAAGTCGATGGAGGCGAACGCGGCCGCCTGATCGAAGGCGTCGAGCTTGACGGCAATCATGGCGACAGCGCCAGCGAGGGCGGCCGCCGTCCGGTTCACGCGCTCCGACGCGATCGCCAGGTAGGTGAGCCCCAGGATCAGCGCCGCGACAGCCGTGTCGGGCAAAGGGCGATCCTTTCCACGTTCGAGCGAAGGGTTTTCGCGAGAGGACGCTGACGCGAATCATATCATCGCGGCAGGCAACTCGATAGGCTGTCGCGGCCAGGGCTAATGGCAGCGGCGGTCGTAGGGGCGCTTCGGCGGATGCTCCAGCACCAGCGTGATCGCTCTCTCGTACGTCTGCGCTATGACGGCGTGGCCGGCGTCGTTGGGGTGGAAGTTGTCGCCATGACCGACGCCGAGGAATGTCTGGTCCTGAGGTGTCGAGATGAGGTTGAGACGCAGCTTTGTCGCCGACCAGAGGTCGGCCACGGCGACCTGCCGCTTCGCAGCCTCCTGGGCGATTATCTGGCTGAAGAGGTCGGCCCGCTCGTAGGTGCTGGTGACGGCGGCCCAGCCGAGCCAGGGGACAGTGCCGGCAACCACGATAGTGCCGTCGCCGGTCACGCAGTCGAGGATAGAAGCGTAGATCTGGCGGAACTGGTCCGGCGATATCGCCTCGTCGCCGACGGCGTGAATGCCGATCTCGATGATGACAATGCGGCGATTGTGTTGCATCGCCTGCTGTGCCGCCGTGAGGTCGGTCGCCGGATCGAACGATAGGAACGCGCTTCGCTGCTCCTTCGGCGAGCGCTCGTCCAGGAAACCGGTAACAAGGGAGACGAAGGTCTCGGACGGCGTCGACGCGGCGGCGCCTAGCGTGAGGCTATCGCCGATGAAGGCGACGCTCCCCTCGTGGAAGGCGATGTCCTTCGGCGTGAGGGCGACGGCCATCGCCAGGACGGCCGGTAGCAGGAAGGCGGGTCGCGGGCATCGCATGGCGATTTCCTTCGCGGTGTGGTGGGGAGATAGACGTTCCCCTTCTTGAAGCTTATCACAATAAGACGGGCTTAATGCGACGCTGCAGTAGTCGCTTGCGAGGCATGAACGGCGGCCTCCGTGTAGAATCAGGCGGGCAAGGAGAACGACTGATGGAACTGACCGATGGGGTCGCGCGTCTAACATCGGAGCAGGTGGAGGAGACCGGAGATATGCTGGGCCGCGCCTTCTTCGACAACCCCATGTCGGTCCACCTGCTGCCCGACGAGGCCACACGCATCGATCCGCTGACCTGGATGTTCGACAGGACGACCCGCTACGGCCACCTCTTCGGCGAGGTCTACACGAC
>JALHUB010000139.1 GCA_022865685.1 Dehalococcoidia bacterium
ATCAGCACTTCCGATTCGGCGGCATCGACCCGTCGCACTGGCTGTTCGACCGCGAATGGCTGCGACTGCGCGTGGAGGAGGAGGTCGACCGCGCTCAGCGCTACGGTCACCCGCTGACGTTGCTGCTGTTCCTGTTCGAGAACCTGGACGAGATCACGCGAAACGTCGGCAGGCATCAGACGGAGGTGTTCCTGCGCCGGGTCGCCGCCGTCGTCCGCGGCCAGATACGTAGCCCCGACGTGCTAGCCGGCTACGGCAAGGCCAGCATCGCCGTCCTCATGCCGGAGACGGAGAAACCGGCGGCCATCGCTGCGCAGCTCCGCGTCGCCTCCCGCCTGTCGAAGATGAAGTTGCTGCCCGATGCCACCGGGCCGATGCCGGTCCTCCTTCTGGCCGCCGCGACCTGCCCCGAAGACGCGCAGTCGGCCGCGGAGCTCGTCGACGCCGCGGAATCGCGCCTCACGCCGTACGAAGAGGGCATGCAGCTCCAGGAAACAGCCTAGGCACAGCCGCCGCAGGCAAACCCGCAGTCTTCGCCCTGATATAATGTACTCGTGCCCCTAATCTCCGGGCGATCGACTCCATCGCGGTGAGGCTTGTCATGGACGACCAGGGTAGGCGATTGCTGGTCATCGGCGGGGGCGCCGCCGGCATGAGCGCCGCCATGGCCGCGCGCCGATTGCAGACGAACAGGGAGATAGTCGTCCTGGAGCGCGGCTCCCACGTTTCTTTCGTCCTCTGCGGCCTTCCCTACTTCGTGTCGGGCATCGTCAAGAACCTCGACAGCCTCATCGTCTACACGCCGGAATACTTCCGGGCGGAGCGCAACATCGACGTGCGCACCGGCCACGAGGTGAAGCGCATCGACGCCCAGAGCGCGACCGTCGAGTTCGTCGACGTTGCCACCCGCGAGAAGGGCGTCATCTCCTATGACAAGCTGGTGATCACCGCCGGCGCTCAGCCGATAGTTCCCAGCATCCGCGGCCTTGCCCTGCCGGGCGTCTTCGCCCTGCGCTCGCTGGAGGGCGGCGCGGCGATAAAGGACTTCCTCGCCAGGAGACCTGTGAGGCGTGCCGCGATCATCGGCGCCGGCTACATCGGACTGGAGATGGCGGAGTCGCTCAAGACCGCCGGCGCCCGCGTGACGATGATCGAGGCCAGCGACAGCGTCCTGCCGGGGAGCGAACCGGAGATCGCGGCGCTAATCGAGGAGGAGGTGCGGCGTCAAGGCGTCGAGCTGCTCAAGCAGCAACTGGCCCTTAGCATCGAGTCCAACGCCGCGGCAACAGTCGACAGGGTGACGACGGACAGCGGCGACGTGGAGGCCGACATGGTGCTCATCGCCGCCGGTGCCCGGCCGGACACCGCCATCGCCCGCGAAACCGGCATCGGCGTGGGCGAGACCGGCGGGATCGTCACCGACGAGATGATGCGCACCAACATCCCCGATATCTACGCCGCCGGCGACTGCGCGGAGGCGCGACATCTGCTCACGGGCAGGCCGATCTTCCTGCCGCTGGGCACGACGGCGAATAAGCAGGGCCGCGTTGCCGGCGAGAACGCCTGCGGCGGCCACGCCGTCTTCCCGGGCATCCTCGGCAGCCTCGCTTTCAGGCTGTTCGACATCGAGGTAGCGCGCACGGGCCTCTCACGACCAGGCGCAGGCGGCGGGCTTCGCGCCAATCAGCGCCGTCGTCCGCTTCCCTTCGCGCTCGCAGTTCTACCCCGACGCCCAGACGCTCACCGTCAAGCTGGTCGCCGACAAGCGCAGCGGCCGGCTCCTCGGCGCCCAGATGGCCGGCAATGGCACGGTGGCGAAGCGCATCGACGTCGCCGCCGCGGCGCTGCACGCGAAGATGGCGGTGTCCGACCTCGTGCACCTCGACCTGGCCTACGCGCCCCCTCTTGGGACGGTATGGGAGGGCATTCAGCTCGCCGCCCAGGAGCTACTGCGGCATCCGGCTGCCGGCGCCTAGGCGCGTCGGCAACGCCCGGCATTCCGGCGCACCAAACGACTACATTTCGCGGAAAACTCGCCGTCTGAGCATTCCACGAGGCGCCCGGCGGGATTACACTGGCGGCGAGAAAGGGCGGTCCCGCATCGCCTGGCGTCCGCGTCGTCGGGACGACGCCGCGCCGCGCACGGGACGAGGAACGAGCCATGACCGGATACTGGCAGCGGCTCTCGACACGGCGCA
>JALHUB010000140.1 GCA_022865685.1 Dehalococcoidia bacterium
CTCGGCCAGCGCCTTCATGCCCGCTTCACCGGCTCGCTCGAAGCGAGCGCGCATGTCGGGGCTGAGGGTCATGCGGGTAGCCGCCTGGGGGCGAATCGCGTTCGAGCGCACGCCGTAGCGGCCCATCTCGCGGGCCAGGGTGCGCGTGAAGCCGACGATGCCTTCCTTCGCCGCGGCGTAGTTCGTCTGGCCGGGGTTGCCGAGGCCCGACGTCGACGAGGTGTTAATGATGACGCCGCCCTTGCGCTCCTGGCGGAAGTAGGCGCACGCTGGTCGCGCGACGTTGAAGTGGCCCCGCAGGTGGACGGCGATGACGGCGTCCCAGTCCTCGGGCGCCATGTTGAAGATCATGCGGTCGCGGAGGATGCCGGCGTTGTTGATGACGATGTCCAGCCGTCCCCAGGTGTCGAGGGCCAGCTTCACCAGCTTCTCGCCGGTCTCCGTCTCCACGATGTTGTCGTAGTTCGCCACGGCCTGGCAGCCCAGCGCCTTGATCTCCTGCACGACCTGCTCGGCGGGAGTCGCTTCGGCCGAGCCGCTACCGTCCAGGGCCGCACCCACGTCGTTGATGACGACGTTTGCGCCTTGCGATGCCAGGGCCAGCGCCTCGCCGCGACCGATTCCTCGACCGGCCCCTGTCACGATCGCTACCCTACCCTTTAGTCTGTCACCCATTTGGTCCCTCCTCTGTTTGGGTTTGTTCAATCCTTCACGCAAGCAGCTTTATAACCGATAGCCGGTTTCGACGCAAGAGCAACCCTTCGTGCGCTTCGGCCGGCGTGCGGCTGGAGCCTAGGTGATGGGGCGCAGCGCTTCGACGCCGGCGGCCCCTTCGAGGCGCGCTTCTCCCCACTCGCCGAGCAGTTGCGCGACCCTGAGGCAGAGCTCGTCGCAGGCGCGGGCCGTGGGCAGCGCCAGCTCCACCCTCTGGTCGTCGCGCATGTGGACGAGGAGCCGCACCTCGTCGCTGCCGGGGAAATCGACGATCGCCGTCATGAGGCCGGCCAGGCGCGAGCGGTCGGCCTCCTCGTCATGCGTCTCCCTGACGGCGATGAGAAGTCGCTGCTGCGCCGCCGCCGGCTGTCGAGGGGCGTTCTCTCTCCTCTGCGGCCGGCCGCCTCTGCCCTCCGCGACGGTTCTGTCTTTGCGGATCCACTCCGGCATCAGGAACGGCTCGCTGGCCGGCCCACCGGCCTGGTAGATCGCGACCTGCTGCGCGCTGACCTGGAGCCGGTCGCCGTGCTCACGGACGCGCGCCAGGAGAATGAGGATGTTGCCTTCCTTCCAGAGGTCGCGCGTCTGCTCGTACAGGTCCGGCCACACCGTCACCTCGACGCTTCCCGACAGGTCTTCGATCGTCGCGGCGCAAAAGGTCTTTCCCTCTCGCGTCAGGAGGTTGCGCGTCGAGGCGACCATCCCCGCCAGCACGACCTCGCGGCCGGCGAGCTCCAGGGTCACCTCGTTACAGACGGCCGTCACGTGCTGCGACAGCGCGACGGCGGCGCCGGCGAAGGGGTGCTCGGAGACGTAGACGCCCAGCATCTCCTTCTCCCAGGCGAGTATCTCCGCGCGGGAGCCTTCCGCCGGCTCCAGCTCCAGGCTGGGTAGGGGCGCGTCGACGCTGTCGCCGAAGAGGTCGAACATCGTCGTCTGCCCCGACTCCCGCAGCCGTTGCTCCCGCTGCGCCAGCGAGAGAATGCGGTCCATGTTCGCCAGCAGGGTGGCGCGATCACCCAAACAGTCGAGGGCGCCTCCCTTGATCATGCTCTCCAGCGCCCGCTTGTTCAGGTTGCGCATGCCCGCGCGACGGCAGAGGTCCTCGACGGAGGCGAAGACCCCCTTCTCCTCGCGCGCCGCGATGATCCCTTCGACGGCCGCCGAGCCGACGTTCTTGATGACGGCGAGGCCGAAGCGGATCGCCGCCTCGCCGTCCGGGCGCTCGATCTGGAAGTTGACGCCGCTGTGGTTGATGTCCGGCGGCAGCACGGCGATCCCCAGCTTGACGCACTCCGCCACGGCGGCGGCGATGCGCTCCTGCGCGCCGGTCGGGTGGCTCGACGCCAGCCGGAGCACCGCGGTCATGTACTCGGCGGGATAGTTCGCTTTCAGGTACGCCGTCTGGTAGGCGATTGTCGCGTAGGAGACGGCGTGCGCCTTGTTGAAGGCGTAGCCGGCGAACGGCTCGATGAGGTCGAAGACCTGCTGCGCGTCCGCTTCGTCGTAGCCGCGCTCGACGGCGCCGGCGATGAAGCGCTGCTTCTCGGCGCGCATCACCGTCGCGATCTTCTTACCCATCGCCTTGCGCATGACATCCGCCTCGCCGAGGGTGTAGCCGGCGAACTTCTGCGCGATGAGCAGCACCTGGTCCTGGTAGACGATGACGCCGTAGGTTTCGTTGAGTATGCCCGCCAGGTCAGGGTGCGGGTGCTGGATCTGCGCCTTTCCGTGCTTCGCGGCGCAGAAGGTCGGGATGTGCTGCATCGGGCCCGGCCGGTAGAGGGCGACCATCGCCGACAGGTCCGCGATCGACGCCGGCCGCAGCTCCTGGATGTAGCGTCGCATCCCCGGACTCTCAAGCTGGAAGACGCCGAAAGTCTCCCCTTTCGAGAGCATGTCGTAGGTCTTCGCGTCGCCGTCGGGCAGGGCCTTGAGGTCGAGGTCGACGCCGCGCGCCTCGCGGACGATGCTCACGGCCTGGTCGTAGTAGCGGCGGTCTCCGAGCAACTGGTACAGCCGGAAGCCCAGTGTGGCGAACTGGTTGGTGTTCACGGGCCAGTGGTACAGAGCCGATCCATCGGTCCCATAGCCGCCAGCGTGCCAGAGGTAGTC
>JALHUB010000141.1 GCA_022865685.1 Dehalococcoidia bacterium
CCTGCCTTCCCGGCGTAGTGCGCTACGGGTCGGGCACCAGGCGACGACCCGACCTACGCGGAAGGTCCGCGCCGGCGCGACGGACGGCGGCGCGAAGGGCGCTTTGCCTCGCCGACCGGGGCCGCCGGCCCTGTGACCGGTACCGGCTCCTCCGTCGCGGGCTTAGCGCCTGTCTTCGCCACCTTCACATCCAGGTGCTGCCGCTTCTCGTCCAGCCGCTCGATGCGACGGTCGATGCGGCCGCGCAGCCCCATCAGGCGACGCCGCACCATGCCGCGCCATCGCTTTCTCAATCCTAGCAGTGTCATCTCATCCACCCTTACCTACATGATACCCGTTTTAGCCGGCGGCGGCCGCCACCGCCTCCTTGCGGTAGAACGTGTAGCCCTCCTCGGTTGCGTCCAATACCACCGTGTCGCCCTCGCGGAACTCGCCCGCCAGGATGCGCTTCGAAAGCGGGCTCTCCACTTCCCGTGTGACGACGCGGCGCAGCGGTCGCGCCCCGAACACCGGGTCGTAGCCCTGCTTGACCAGCTTCGCCTTCGCAGGCTCTGTCAGCTCCAGCGAGACACCGCGGTCGCTCAGGCGGTTGCGCACTTCGTTTACCATGAGGTCGACGATCTGCTCCAGCTCCTTCTCCGTCAGCGGCTCGAAGATGATCACCTCGTCGACGCGGTTGAGGAACTCGGGCCGGAAGAACTCACGTAGCGCCCGCTCCGCTCTCTGGCGCAGCTCATCGCGCTCGCGATTGCTGACCGAGCGCTGCGGCACGAAGCCGAAGGCGCCCTTCGTCTCGGAGGTCGTGCCCAGGTTGCTGGTCATGATGATTACGGTGTTGCGGAAGTCAACCGTTCGCCCGTGGCCGTCGGTCAGGCGGCCGTCGTCCATGATCTGGAGGAGGATGTTGAGCACCTCCGGGTGCGCCTTCTCGATTTCGTCGAAGAGGACGACGCGGTAGGGCCGGCGACGGACCGCCTCGGTGAGGCCGCCCGCCTCCTCGTAGCCGACGTAGCCCGGCGGCGCGCCGATGAGCCGCGAGACGGTGTGCCGCTCCGTGTACTCCGACATGTCGATTCGGATCACCGCCTCCTCGTCGTCGAACAGGTAGTCGGCGAGGGTCTTCGCCAGCTCCGTCTTGCCGACGCCGGTGGGCCCGAGGAAGATGAAGCTGCCGATGGGCCGCTTCGGGTCCTTGAGGCCGGCGCGGGCGCGGCGGATGGCGTCGGAGACGACGCTTATCGCCTGGTCCTGCCCGATGACGCGCATGTGCAGGTGCTCTTCCATTTGCAGCAGCTTGTCGGCCTCACCCTCCATCAGGCGCGACACGGGGATGCCGGTCATCGAGCCCACGAGCTCGGCGATGTCCTGCTCCGTGACGACCTCGCTTACGGGGTGCTCCTTCTCCCACTGCGCCCTCTGCGCCTCGTACTCGAGCTTGATCTGCTCGACCTCGGCCTTGATGCGGGCGGCGGCCTCGTAGTCCTGGCGCTGGGCGGCCGCCTCCGTCTCCATCGCGAGCTCGTCCAGGCGGCGCTTGAGCTGGCGCAACTCCGGCGTCATGCTCTGGTTGTCGATGACGTGCTTGCTCGCCGCCTCGTCGATGAGGTCGATTGCCTTGTCGGGCAG
>JALHUB010000142.1 GCA_022865685.1 Dehalococcoidia bacterium
CTATATGACGCCGACGCACCAGATGCCCAACGGCCTGGACGACTTCTATCGCGCAGTGGCTGCCAATGGCATTCTTGGCCACTTCAACCACCCGTGGAAGAACAAGGCCGATCAGTCCTGGCGGAACGACTTCCAGGAATTTCGTTACGCGCCGGAAGCCGACCGTTCGATGGCGCTGGTCGAGCTTCGCGATCCGGGGGAGGAAGAGTGCTATATCGCCATGCTGAACAACGGTTGGCACGTCGGCGCGGCCGGGGATAAGGACGCGCACGACGCCACCTGGGGGCAGGGGCCGACCTGGACGGTCGCGCTGGCGAAGACGCTGACGCGCGAAGGCATTCTCGAAGCCTTGTGGGCGCGCCGCGCCTACAGCGCGGCCGACCGCAACATGAGGTTGGAGTTCACGCTCGATGGCGAGGATATGGGCGCGCAGGTTTCCCGCCCGGTTGGGTCGTACGACTTCGCGGTATCGGTGCAAGACCCGGATGTCTCTGCAGATGCCGGATCGAAGGATCAGATCGAGCGCGTTGACCTTGTCCTCGACGGTCGTATCGTCAAGAGTGTAGAAGCGCCGAAAGGCTCGAGCGTAGGCACCTGGTCCGGCACACTGGAGTTCCCGGCCGGCAAGCACTACTGCTTCGTGCGGGTGACGCAGGCCGAGAAGAAGACGAGCTGGTCGAGCCCGATCTGGCTGACAGCCTGCCAGACCGCGCCGAAGGCGACGAGATGACGCGGTGCGCCGACCGCCGAACACGCAAGAGCGGCGGCCGCGGCAGGCGCGGATACGGCGATGCAGTAGTCAATTGCAGGAGCTTCCCGCTGGAGGGGAGGAAATGAGACGACTGCGTGTCGCGCTCGCCCAGATAAACGTCACCGTGGGCGATGTCGAGGGCAATGCGGAACGTATCGTGAGGGCGATCCGTGAGGCGGAGAGCATCGGCGCGGATATCGTCGCCTTGCCCGAACTCGCCGTGACCGGCTATCCACCCGAGGACCTGCTCCTGAAGCCCGAGTTCATCGCCGCTAACCGTCGCGCGCTCGACCGGATCGCGGCCGAGACGCGCGAGACCCTAGCGGTCTGCGGGTTCGCACACCGGGCGGACGACCTCTACAACGCGGCCGCGCTCCTGCACGGTGGGAGAGTCGTCGCTGTCTACGACAAGAACTTCCTCCCGACCTATGGCGTCTTCGACGAGGATCGCTACTTTCGGGCCGGGCGGGAGCGGCCCGTCTTCCGCATCGCCGCCGGCATCGTGGGCGTGAGTGTATGCGAGGACATCTGGTATCCCGACGGCCCGCCCACCGAGCAAGCGATGAATGGAGGCGCGGAGCTGCTCGTGAACATCTCCTCCTCGCCCTATTGCATGGGGCGGTTCGAGGTCAGGCGCGAGATGCTGGCCACACGCGCCGCCGATACGGCCGCCTTCGTCGCCTACGTGAACCTGGTGGGCGGTCAGGACGAGCTGGTCTTCGATGGGCAGAGCATGATCTTCGCGCCCGACGGCGAGCTGCTCGCGCGGGGGCC
>JALHUB010000143.1 GCA_022865685.1 Dehalococcoidia bacterium
CAATGCGCCTTCCGCCCGCGCCCTTGCGCTCTTTCGACAGTCTCTTATACGCTCGCCGGATCGCCTTTGCCGAGGCGTCCTCCGACAGCCCCAAAACGGCGTAGTGACTCTTCTCGTGTTCCCCTTCCATCGCGTCGGCGGACGCCGTCTCTCCGAGGGACTGCGATGCCAGCTCTCGCGTTGCCAGCAGGTCCAGGTAGACCAGTAGCATCGCCACGACGATGTAGGCGGTCTCTTTCGTCGCGAAGCTCAGCGCCAGCAGCGCCGCGATCATGTAGAGATAGAGGCGTCGCGGCTGCTGCAGATAGCGCCACACACAGATGAACATCCCCAACGTGAAGAAGGCGACGTAAATGTCCTCGCGCGCAAAACGGCTGAAATATAGGAGCGTCGGCGAGACGGCCAGCAGGAGCGACGTGACAACGGCGCCCGTTCGACCCAGATAGCCGCGCAGGAAGAACGGCAGCGCCACCAGCGCCGTGCCGAACAGCGCCGGCAGCACCCGCGCCGTATAGTCGCTGTCGCCGAAGAGGACGAATACCAGCGCCGTGCCGATGAACTGGAACGGACCGTGCGTCAGGGGGTTATGGACGTAGCCGCGACCGTCGGCAAGCTGCCAGGCAAAGCCGGCGTGGATCGCCTCGTCGCCATGAAACGCGCGACTTCCCAGGTCCCAGAAGCGGAGCGTAGCCGCGATCGCCAATATGGCCGCGAAGACGAGTAGCTCCCAACGGCTTACCTTCAGGTGCTTGCGCGTCCTTGCCAGATCGATAAGCGCTCGTGGGGTGGCTTGGGCCCTGGCGAAATTCGTCATCGTGGCCTTCCTTGCCGCTCCGGACGCCCGGCGGGCGACGCGGACGACGTGCAGCGCTTCCATGCCCGCTCTGCGATTATCGGTGCCGGGCGCTGCGCTGGGGCATAAGGGCAATCGCCTATTTCAGACGGGGGACGCGCCGATTGAAGTCGAGCGGCTCGATATCGATACCGTGCGCCTTCCTAAGGGAGGAGATTGTCGGCGCGAATTCGTCGAAGCGACTCCCTCTGCCCTTTACTCAAGCGCGGACGGGTGGTACCCTGCCACGTGATGCGAATTTCTGGCATTGTTGCGGCGGTTTCTTGTGCTAAGCGGAAGTAGGTAGTAGACTTCATGTCACGTCGGGAGTAGATACGCCCTGGCCCTCCACTGCGGCCGGTTGGCGTACTGCGGACGGCCGTTACGCAGGACGCAGGATGCGTAAGAGCCGAACAACCCGGCGTTCTCAGAGGTTGAACCGGTTATGGATCAGTTTATCCAGCAGTTTGCAACCGGGCTCTCCACCGGCAGTCTATACGCAATCATTGCCCTGGCTCTCGTCCTGATCTATCGCTCGACCGGCATCGTCAACTTCGCACAGGGCGAGATGGCGATGTTCATGACCTTTACGGCCTGGTCCGTTTGGAACTGGGACAGCAATTTCTGGCTCGCATTCTTCATTACACTCATCATCGCCGCCGCTTTCGGCGCCCTCATCGAGCTCGTGGCGCTCCGCCCAGTAGAGTCGGGGCCCGTTCTCAACCCAATCATCGTCACCATTGGCCTCGTCTTGATCCTCGATAGCCTCGCTCTGCGCATCTGGCAAGGTCAGCCAAAGCCCTTCCCATCGCCGGCCATGTTTAAGGGCGCTCCGCTGAGCATAGGACCGGCCGACATCAGCCGCACCAACGTGGGCGTGTTCTGCATGTCGCTGCTGATAATGGCCTTGATCTATCTGTTCTTCAACAAGACGAAAGTCGGTCTTGCTATGCGCGCGACCGCTCAGGACCGGGTCGCCGGCTCTCTCGTCGGCATACGTGTCGGTCGGATGCTTGCCTTGGGCTGGGTACTCTCCTCGATGGTCGGCGCCGTGGCCGGCATGCTGCTTGCGCCCACGCTCTTCCTCTCGCCCACCATGATGGCCGGCGCACTCCTCTTCGCTTTCGCCGCGGCCGTGCTCGGTGGGCTCGACAGCCCGGTCGGCGCCATTGTCGGTGGACTCACCATGGGAGTCGTTCAGAACATGGCGGGCACCTACATCGGCTCCAATATCGACATCACTGTCGCCTTCGTGGTGATCATCGCTATCTTGCTGGTTCGCCCGCGTGGACTGTTCGGTAGAAAGGCAATCCAGAGAGTCTGATGGTTCGCGTTCTTCTCCGTCCCCGAACATTTGTCATGGCCGCCGGCCTGGCAGTCTTGATCGCCTTTCCATATCTGTACAGGCTGCCGTTCTTCGACAACTACCTCTCCGACTTCCGCACCTTCCAGGCAACCCGTTTCGCAATCTGGATCATTGTTCTCATGGGCTTGAACCTGCTGACCGGATACAGCGGCCAGATATCGCTCGGACACGCTGCGTTCGTCGCCGTCGGAGCCTATATCGCCGCTATACTGATGAAGGACGCAGGGCTGCCCGTCTTCGCCGCTGTCCTTGCCGCGGCGCTCTTGACCGGTCTCCTCGGGTTCCTGATCGGCGCACCGGCGCTGCGACTCTCCGGTCCCTACCTGGCCATCGCTACGTTGGCGCTGATCATCGTCTTGCCACAGATCCTGAAACACCCATCGATAGACCAGTGGACAGGCGGCGTCAGCGGGATTCGCATCAGCTCGCCGCGGGTCCCCGCGTCGATGCATAACAACCTGGACATGAACACCGACCAGTGGCTTTACTACAACTGCATGCTAGCCGCCCTGATAATGACGGCCATGGCGTGGAGTGTGACTCGCAGCCGCCTTGGTCGTGCCTTCATAGCCTTGCGCGACTCCGAGATCGGCGCTCAGCAGATGGGCATCAACGTCTCGCTCTACAAGATGACCGCCTTCGGTCTGTCGTCTCTGTACGCCGGCGCCGGTGGCGCTCTCTACCTGTACCAGCAGTACTACGTCGGGCCGACCTCGTTTGACATCACCTTCTCTCTCACGCTGCTCATAATGATCGTTCTCGGCGGTCTCGCTTCCATAAGCGGTGCCGTGTTCGCCGCACTGATATTCACCGTGAAGGATGACCTCACAAACTTCATCGTTGCTCACATCCCGTTCGGTGAGAAAATAGGCATTGAAAGCAGTCGTGGCGCTCTCTTCGGGCTTCTCCTCATCGTGTCGATCATCTTCACCCCACGAGGCATCGCTGGCAACCTGCGGAAACAGAAAGAGGCCCGTCCAGGAGGACCGAGAAAGAGCAGGATAGCCGCCCTCGTGAACAAAATCGGTCTGTTTTCCCGCAAAGAGGCGCAAGCATCAAGCGATTGAAGCAGGAGGCTTCAGCGCGGGCGTGAGCAGCACAACTTCGACAGACCACGGGTGAACCCGTGTGTGGATTGGCGCGCTCCTAAAAGAGGCGGGCAGGACGGGAGAAGCGCCGTCATAGCCCCTTAGAGCGAAGCGGGAAGACCTGCTCGCCGCTTGATTAAGGCCAGAACAATAGACGGAGGTGAAAGGAATGTTCAAGCCCAGTCGTTTGGTTCTCCTCGTGTTTGCGGCGTTCATGGTCTTCGGGCTATCGTTCGTCGCCTGTGGAGGGAATGATGATGAAGGAGGGGGAGGCGGAGGTGGAGGCGGGAAACTGCCCGTCTGCGAAGGTCCGGGCTGCGGAGAGACGGTCGGAGTTACGGACACATCAGTAAAGATCGGCACCCTTCTCCCGATGAGCAACACGACCGCGACCGCCTGGGGCGTTCCTCTTTCCCAGGGAATGAAGGCCTACTTCGACTACATCAATGACAACGGCGGTATCTATGGGCGCAAGCTAGAACTGGTCGTCGGCGACAGCCAGTACACCGGGCCCGTAGCAAGTGAGACGGCCAAGAAGCTGACCGAACAGGACAAGGTCTTCGCTTTCATGGGCAACCTGGGCACCGAAGCCGAATTGGCCGTCTACACCTACCTGGAGGAGCATGGCGTCCCCGACATGTTGATCTTGACAGGTGACAAGACCTGGGTAGATCCCGTCGCTTTCAGCCGCTCTCGCTTCCTCGTCGACTACGAAGTCGAAGGACGCATCCTCGGCAAGGCCATCGGCGAGAAGTACGACGGCAAGAAGCTGGGCATCCTGGCCCAGAACGACACATTTGGCAAGGACGGCGAAGCGGGTCTGAAGCTGGGCATCGAAGATGCCGGCGCCACGATGGAGACGACCACCCAGTACTACGATGCCACACAGACGGACGTCACCGCCCAGATGCAGCGGTTGAAGGCCGACGGCGCCGAAGTAATCGGCTTCTACGGCATGCCCGCTCAGGCGTCCGGCGGTATCGCCGCCGCCCGCACGACACTGAGCTGGGACGTCCCATTCTACATCACCGGCGTAAACGCTGCCCAGATCGTCGGAGCGCTGGCCGGCTGGGAGAACATCCAAGGCACGATCAGCGTTTCCTTCGGCCACCAGTCCAACGAGACCGAGGTCCCGGGTGTCCAGGCATACCAGGACATCAGCGCCAAGTACTCGCCGGGTACCCAGACCAACAGCATCAACCTCACCGGCTACTCTGTCGCTGCGGCAATGGTGGCGGTCCTCATCCAGACCGGGCCCGACCTCACGCGTACCAACTTCCTGAATGCCGCCGAGTCCATCTGCAAGTACGAAGGTCAGGGCACCATCGCCCCCATCAGCATGTCTCCCACGGACCACGCCTGGAACGAGGCAGAGGTCTTTGTGGAGGCGACGGGAACCACCGCCGACACCTTTAGCTGGAAGCCGTTCGGCGAAGTCATCACGCAGTACGAGACGACGAAGGACTGCAAGGCGCCAACGGCGCCGGCGGACGCGGACAAGCAGCCGCACGCGAAATAAGCGAGTGTTCTAGAATTCGGCCGTCTCCGCCATCAGCGGCGGAGGCGGCCGGCAACAAAAGCGCGAGGCAGATCATGGGGCAACCCGTGTTCTGCCCGTGCGCTCTTAGAAGGGTCGAGACTGCGGGAATGCCGTACTGGGTCACGGGGCATGTCGAAGAGACCTGTTCACCCCTTGGCCGAGGCGGGAAGGAAGGGGGCAAAGCGAATGTTTAGGCCGAAGGCATTAGCCCTTCTCTCGCTGGCACTGATCCTGCTTGCCGCTCTGGCAGTCGCCGGGTGCGGCGGCACGGACCAGGAGGCCGAAGTTGGGGGCGCTAAGACCGCCATCCCCGCGGGCCCCGGCGTCGGCGAGACAATCGGCGTTACAGACACATCGGTAAAGATCGGCACCCTCCTGCCGATGAGCAACACCACGGCTGCCGCCTGGGGCGTACCTCTCTCCAAGGGAATGAAGGCATACTACGATTACATCAACGACAAGGGCGGCATCTACGGTCGCAAGATCGACTTCATCGTTGGTGACACCCAGTACACCCCCGCGGTGGCCAGCGAAACGGCGCGAAAGCTAGTCGAGCAGGAGGGCATCTTCGCCATCCAGGGCAGCCTGGGCACCGAGGCCCATATGGCCGTCTACAAGTACCTGGAGGAGAAGGGCATCCCGGACATGTACATCCTCACGGGCAACACGATCTGGACGGAGCCCATCTCCCATAACCGCTTTGCCTGGCTTGTCGACTACATAGACGAAGGCCGCATCCTCGGCCAGTACATCGGCAAGAACTTCGACGGCAAGAAGCTCGGCATCCTCGCCCAGAACGACGACTTCGGAAAAGAGGGCGAAAAGGGACTCAAGCTGGGCCTCGAAGATGCCGGCGCCAAGATGGAGATGACCACCCAGTACTACGATGCCACGCAGACGGACGTCACGGCGCAGATACAGCGTCTCAGAACCGACAACGTCGATGTCATCGGCTACTACGGAATGCCGGCGCAGGCGGCCAGCGGGTTCAAGGCCGCTCGTGAGACCCTCAACTGGGATGTTCCCATCGTCATTACCGGCGTCGACGCCGTCGAGATCGTCGGCAGGCTGGCCGGATACGACAACATCGAGGGCGCCGTCAGCGTCGTCTATGGCCACCAGGCGTTTGAGAGCGACTGGCCGGGGATCCAGGAGTACACCGAAATCCTGGCCAAGTACGCGCCCGACGCAGCGATGGACAACCTCACTCTGACCGGCATGTCTCTATCCGAAGCTGTCGTGTCGGTGCTCAGACAGGCCGGCAGAGACTTGACACGCAGTTCGTTCCTCGACGCCGCCGAGTCCGGCTGCAACGTCGTGTCGCGCGCCAGCCTGGTGCCCTCCAACATGAGCGCAACCGACCACCGGCCTACGGAGGTCGAGCAATACGTCAGAGCGACGGTTGACCGCACCGATCCAAACAACCCCAAGTTCACATGGAAACCGTTTGGCGACCTCATAACGTTTGAGTCGACGAAAGACTGCAAGGAGCCCACCCCTCCGGCAGACTTCGATGCGCAACCACAATAGGAGGATCGCTGTAGCACTTCGCCTCTAATCGGAAACTGAATTCATCGCCGCCGGCGATAACGGCCGGCGAAAGGAGAAGGCTTTGGTAGCCGGCGTCCGAAAGCGATTGTGTGTCCTCACAGCGATACTCGTCATCGCCGTGCTCTCTCTGACTGCCTGCACGAAGGAAGATGACAGCGCCGGCGGCGGCGATACCACTCAAGGCGTCACAGACACCGAGATCCGCATCGGCACCCTCTTGCCCCTGAGCGGCAACCCGGCGGCAGCCTGGGGGATCTCCCTCAGCAGGGGCATGCAGGCCTACTTCGACTACATCAATGCCCAGGGCGGTATCTACGGCCGCAAGCTCAAGCTCTTCGTCGGCGACAACCAGTACTCCGGCCCCGTTGCCTCTGAAGCCATTCGCAAGCTCGTCGAGCAGGACGGCATCTTCGCCCTTCAGGGAAGCCTGGGCACCGAGGCCCACAGCGCCGTCTACAAATACCTGGAAGAGCGCGGCATCCCCGACATGTATATCCTCACCGGGAACAGCAAGTGGACGGTACCCGTCGCTCGGACCCGCTTCTGCGGCCTTGTGGACTACGTTACCGAAGGCCGCGTCTTCGCGAGGTATATCTTCCAGAACTACGACGGTCAGAAGCTCGGCATCCTCGCCCAGAACGACGACTACGGTAAAGAGGGCGAGCAGGGCGTCAAGGAAGGCCTCAAAGAGCTCGGGGCCGACATCGACGTTACCGTCGAATACTACGACGCGTCGCAATCGGACGTGACGGCGCAGGTCCAGCGTCTCAAGGGCGCCGGCGTCGGCATCATCGCCTTCTGGGGCGGACCGGTCCAGGCCGCCAACATGATCAAGTCCGCTCGCGAGACCGTGAGCTGGGACGTGCCCATGATGGTCAACGGCACCAACGCCCTCGAGATCGTCGGCACACTCGCCGGCTACGACAACATCGAAGGGACGATTAGTGCCGTCACCGGGCATCAGGCGTGGGAGACCAACGTTCAGGGGATCGCGGAGAGGAAGCAGATCGCGGCCACGTATGCCCCGGACCTGACGTGGGAAAACACCGCCCTCGTCGGCTACGTGATATCCGAGAGCACGGTTGGGCTGATCAAGCAGGCGGGCCCGAACCTGACTCGCGACACCTTCCTGGATGCTGCCGAGGCGGTCTGCAAGTACAAGACCGACATCTCCCTGGTCCCCTCCAGCAGCAGCCCGGAAGACCACCGCCTCGTCGAAGGGGACATCCTGGTCAGGGCCACGGTTGACCGCTCCAGCAACCCGCCGACCTTCCGCTGGCAGCCCTTCGGCGACGTCGTCGACTTCGAGTCCACCCAGGACTGCGTCGTGCCGACACCACCGCCGGGCGGTGAGGACCAGCCGGGTCCGCCCCTGCAAGGTGAATAACACATAGGAGGGTTAGACTCATGAAGCTCCTGCATTCAAGTTCCCCGACCACGTGTGCGGCACGTCCGCGGACCTCGCTCCGATGGCGATGGCTCCTCGCCGGCGCCGTCATAATCGCGGCGCTTCTTCTCAGCGCCTGCGGCGGCGGCAAGGAAGAGACCGCCGGCAACGGCTCTCCTGCCAAGAACGTGCCCGGCGTCACCGACACCGAAATCAAGCTCGGCACCCACTTCGCCCTCAGCCAGACACCGGCGGCAGCCTACGCGCCCATCATCTTCGGCATGCGCGCCTACTTCGACTACATTAACGATCAGGGGGGTGTGAACGGACGCAAGATTACATTCATCATAGGCGACGACCACTACAATCCGCCCGACTCAGTCGAAGTGGTCCGCAAGCTTGTCGAGCAGGACAACGTTTTCGCCATCGTCGGCGGGCTGGGCGAGGCCTGCCATAGCGCCGTCTACAAGTACTTGGAGGACCGCGGCGTCCCCGATCTCTTCATTACGGCCGGCCTCCTCAAGTGGTCGGAGCCCGTCGCAAAGACGCGCTTCGCCGGTAGCGTCGACTTCGTGACCGAGGGCCGGATGCTCGGCAAGTACGTCGTCGAGAATTACCCCGGGAAGAAGCTCGGCCTCCTCCTGCAGAACGATGAGATGGGCAGCGACAGCGAGAAGGGCCTCAACATGGCTCTCGAAGGGAGCGACATCCAGATCGTCGCCAAGGAGCACTACGAGGCCATCAACTTCGACGCTACCGCCCAGACGCAGCGGCTGCGGAACGCCGGCGCGGAGGTCATCATGGCCTTCGCCATCCCGCCGCAGGCCGCCAGTCTCGTCAAAACCGCGCGTGAGACGCTCAGTTGGGATGTGCCCATCCTGGTAAGTGGCATCGACGTCAGCGAGATCTTCATCGACCTCGCCGGCGCCGTGAACGCCGAAGGCATCGTCAGTATCGTCATGGGGCACCAGATATATGAGACCGATCAGCCGGGCATCCAGAAGCACATCGAAATCATGCAGAAGTACGGCGGGGGCACTGCCCCAAGCAACTTCACGCTCTATGGCAATGCGATGGGCGAGCTCACGGTGGAGGGGCTCAAACGGGCCGGCCGCGATCTCACCCGCGAAAGCCTCGTCGACGCCATCGAATCGATTCGCGGCTGGTATTGCTCAGGCTGCGTGGTGCCCGTCAGCTTCAGCCCTACTGACCACCGGCCGCTCGAAATCGAGATGTACAATCGTGTCGAGGACGGCAAGTGGGTGGCGTTCGGCGATCTCGTCAGCTTCGAGTCGACGCCCGAATAGCGGACGAACAACCAAGCAGCCGAAAGTCGGCGCCGGTGCGGACTTCGTCGACGTACCGTAGCGGCTTTAGCGCCTGCAATCCAAGGGGGCGAGCACGACCTGCTCGCCCCCTTTTGAGCCTTCCATGGCGTTTCGCGCGGATCGCCGCGTCGGATGCGTGCGCTTAACGGACGTGCAGTGTACTATTTGGCCGATCATCTGTTGGCAATGCCGGAGCGCGGCCCCGGCGGCTGAAGTCTTCATTACTGGGGGTGAAAATGTCATCAATCAAGAAGCTCTGCTGGACCGCGTTGAGCGCGGCCCTCATCGCCGTCGTACTGATGGTGGTGGCCTGTGGCGGAGAAGACGAGACGTCTACTCCGGGAGCGACAAAGCCGGTCGGCACTCCCGACACGACAGGGGTCACCGACACCGAAATCAAGCTGGGCACCCACTACCCTCTGAGCGGCAACCCCGCCGCGGCCTACGCGCCCATCTCCTACGGCATGAAAGCCTTTTTCGACTACATCAATGCCCAGGGCGGTGTGTACGGTCGCAAGATCAACTTCATCATCGGCGATGACCACTACAACCCGGCGGACACCGTGGAGGTAGTGAGGAAGCTCGTCGAGCAGGACAAGGTCTTCGGCATCATCAGCGGGCTGGGCGAGGAGACGCATGCCGCCGTGTGGAAGTACCTGGAAGAGAAGGGCGTCCCCGACATGTACGTGTCGACGGGCCTGGACAAGTGGACGAACCCCGTCGCTTACAATCGCTATTCCGGCAACCCCGACTACGTCACAGAGGGTGACTTCCTGGGCCACTACATAGCCAAGACCTACCCCAACGGGAAGCTCGGCATCCTGCAGCAGAGCGACCAGTTGGGTCAGGACGGCGAGAAGGGCCTGAGGCAAGGCATCGAAGGCAGCAACGTCGAGATCGTGTCCGTCGAACAATACGACGTCGTCCAATCCGATGTCTCTGCCCAGACCCAGCGTCTGAAGGCCGCCGGCGCCGACGTGGTAGCCGTCTTCGCCATTCCTCCTCAGGCCGCCAGCATGGTCACAACGGCCCGTAAGACTCTCAGCTGGGACGTCCCTATCATCGTCAGCGCTATTAACTGCAGCGACATCTTCATCCTCCTGGCTACCCCGGAGAACTCAGAGGGCATCTTAAGCTCAGTGTTCGGCCACCAGGCATACGATACCCAAATTCCGGGAGTCCAGAAATACGAAAAGATATGGGCGAAGTTCCAGAACGGCGCCAGCGGCCCGATGAACAACTTCGAACTCTACGGCATGTCCATGGCCGAGGCCACCGTGTGGGGTCTGGAGATGGCCGGCAAGGACCTGACGCACCAGTCCTACCTTGACGCCGCCCAATCGATGTGCGAGGTGTGGTGCTCGACCTGCGAGGACTTTGGACCCTGGCAGACCAGCCCCACCGACCACAAGATCAACGAGGTCTTGATCATCAACAAAGTGGTAAACGGCAAGTGGGTGCCTGAGGGCGACATTACGAGCTACGAGTCGACGTCAAACTGCACACCGATGGAGCCGCCCGAAGGATTCGACGAACAGCCCAAGGTCGGCAAAGACACACCCTTTGTCGAGACTCCCTAGCGATTTCTGCGTAACATATCAAAGGGGCGGGCAGCGCATGCCCGCCCCTTTGAATTCGAACACAGAGGGCCCGCGCGCGGGGGCGCGACGCCAAGGCGCCTTCCGGATGCGTGCGCATGGCGAACCTGTAGTGTACTATTCTGTCAACCGTAAGGTCGGGACACGCACCGGTGCCCGCAGTCTTCACTACATGAGGGAGGTAAGAAATGTCGGTCAAGAAGCTGGTTTGGACCGCGCTGAGCGTGGTCCTGGTCGCCATCGTACTCATGGTGATCTCATGTGGTGGGGGAGACGGGACGTCATCTTCGTCAGGAACGACAAAGCCTGTGGGTACACCTGATACCACGGGCGTCACCGACACAGAGATCAAGCTGGGAACTCATTATCCTTTGAGCGGTAACCCTGCCGCGGCCTACGCGCCCATCTCTTACGGCATGAAGGCCTTCTTCGACTATATCAACGCCCAGGGCGGGATATACGGTCGCAAGATCAACTTCATCATCGGCGATGACCACTACAACCCCGCGGACACCGTCGAGGTAGTGAGGAAGCTCGTCGAGCAGGACAAAGTGTTCGGCATAATCAGCGGACTCGGCGAGGAGACGCATTCCGCCGTCTGGAAGTACCTCGAAGAGCGGGGCATCCCGGACATGTCCCTGTCAACCGGACTTGACAAGTGGACAAACCCCATCGC
The DNA here is from genome assembly GCA_022865685.1 of Dehalococcoidia bacterium. Taxonomy (GTDB): domain Bacteria; phylum Chloroflexota; class Dehalococcoidia; order DSTF01; family JALHUB01; genus JALHUB01. The sequence continues at coordinate 11,367 of JALHUB010000143.1, forward strand.
TAGGAACCGCTTTGCCGGCAATCCTGACTACGTTACCGAAGGGAAATTCCTCGGCCAGTACATCGCGAAGACCTACCCCAACGGGAAGCTGGGGATCCTGGAGCAAAGCGACCAGTTGGGCCAGGATGGGGACAAGGGCGTACGCGAGGGTATCGAGGGGAGTAACGTCGAGATTGTGGACGTAGAACAGTACGACGTGATCGTCTCTGACGTTTCCGCCCAAACGCAGCGGTTGAAGAACGCCGGCGCCGACGTGCTCATCGTGTTCGCCATTCCGCCGCAAGCCGCCAGCCTGGTGAACACGGCGCGCAAGACCCTGAGCTGGGATGTCCCGATCGTCGTCAGCAACATCAATTGCAGCGAGATCTTCATCCTCCTGGCTACTCCCGAGAACGCCGAAGGAATCGTGGCCTCCACCTTCGGCAAGCAGGTCTACGACACCGACATTCCGGGAGTCCAGAAGTACATGAAGATCTGGGACAAGATCAAGAACGGCACCACGGGCGACCTGAACAACTTTGAGCTCTACGGCATGGCTGTCGCAGAAACGACGGTGTGGGGCCTGGAGATGGCGGGCAAAGACCTTACCCGCGAGAGCTTCCTCGACGCCTCCGAGAATATGTGCAAGTTCTGGTGCTCGACATGTGAGGATTATGCGCCTCTCACGACCAGTCCCACGGACCACAAGGGCAGCGAAACGCTGATCCTCAACAAGGTTGAGAACGGCAAGTGGATCACGGCGGGCGAACCCACCAGCTACGAGTCGACACCGGATTGCACGCCGATGACGCCGCCGGAAGGCTTCGACCAGCAGCCCAAAGTGGGGATGGACGCACCCTTTGTCGAGACTCCCTAGCAACCGACGAATCGAGGGGCGGGCATCAACCGCCCGCTCCTGCTTCCTCTGCCACAAGACGCTCGCCGGCCTCCAAGCCTGCACGGCCTCGGCCCGCAGCCTGAGAAGCGAGTGTCATGGTCGGGAGGCTAAGATGTTGTCGGCAAAGAACGTCCTCCGGTCGGTCCTGTGCATGTCCGTCGTCGCTATCATGCTGATGCTGATGGCCTGCGGCGGAACAAGCGACGAGTCCTCCACAACGTGCACCAACGACAGGGCAGCTACTCCCGATAGCACGGGCGTCACCGACACCGAAATCAAGCTGGGCACCCACTTTCCTCTGAGCCAGAACCCTGCCGCCGCCTATGCTCCGATCGCCTACGGAATCAAGGCCTTCTTCGACTACATCAATGCTCAGGGCGGTATCTACGGTCGCAAGATCAACTTCATCATCGGCGACGACCACTACAGTCCCGCCGATACGGTAGAAGTCGTGCGACAGCTTGTCGAAGGGGACAAAGTGTTCGCCGTGGTGGGTGGCCTCGGCGAGGAGACGCACAGCGCCGTTTGGAAGTATCTGGAGGAAAAAGGCGTTCCCGACATGTTCGTCACGACGGGCCTCGACAAGTGGACGAACCCCGTGGCGAGGACTCGCTTCGCCGGCAACCCGGACTACATGACGGAAGGCTCCATACTGGGCCAATACATAGTCAAGAACTACCCCAACGCGAAAGTGGGCCTCCTCCGCCAGAGCGACGAGATGGGTCAGGAGGGGGAGACAGGGTTGCGGAATGGCATCCAAGGCAGCGACGTGGAGATCACGGCCGTAGAGAACTACGACGTGATTCAGTCCGATGTCACCGCCCAGACCCAGCGGCTCAAGAACGCCAACGTGGATGTTCTGATTGCCTATGCCATACCTCCGCAGGCCGCCAGCATGGTGAAGGCGGTCCGCGGGACTTTGAACTGGGACGTCCCCATCCTTGTCAGTGGCATCAACTGCAGCGATATCTTCATCCTGCTGGCAGGGGCCGAACACGCCGAGGGAATAGTGAGCGTCGTGTTCGGCCCGCAGGTTTACCAGACCGACCACCCAGCCGTCCAGAAATACCAGAAGATCTGGGAGAAGTTCGGCACCGGCGAGGCGTTCAGCAACTTCGCCATGTACGGCATGTCTGACGGCGAGATGATGGTACACCTCCTGGAAAGGGCTGGGCCTGACCTAACGCGCGGCTCCTTCCTCGATGCCGCTGAGTCGGAGTGTGGCTTCTGGTGCTCGGGCTGCGTCGGCATCGGGCCCCAGAGCATGAGCTCCACCGATCATCGCGCTATCGAGGACGAGATGTACACCCAGGTGCAAGACGGGAAGTGGGTCGCCATTGGGGAGCCCGTCGGCTTCGAGTCGACGCCGAACTGCACACCGATGACGCCGCCGGAAGGCTTCGACCAGCAGCCCAAAGTGGGGATGGACGCACCGTACGTCGAGACTCCCTAGCACCGACGAATCGAGGGGCGTGCATCAACCGCTCGTTCCTGCTTTCTCAGCCACGCGAAGCTCGCCGGTTAACGAGTCGACAAGGGACTGCACGGAACCGACACCGCCCGCCGCGGTGCCGCCAGCGTCCGCGCGCGACCCGCTAGCCTCCTCCGCGGGTCGGAATTCGCTCGCTCCTACCGCTCCCCGGCCAAACTTAACCCCGCCGTAACAGAGGGGAAATACGCCTGGAATCGCGCTGCTCTAGTCTGAAGAGGTGTGCTCAGGCCCCGATGCGGTCTCGGCGCTCAGGCAAGGAGCACCCCATGCAGACGGAAGCAGACGATGGCTGGCTCAAGCAATCGCTCGACGACTACGTGTCTGCCTGGAACGCCCGCGACGTCGATCGGATAGCAGCCCTTTTCGCCGAGAACGGGCACTACGGCGAATTCGGCGAAGGCACGGTGCTGAGCGGCCGCGCCCAGATAGCCGGCCACCTCCGCGCGCTTCTCTCCACGGTCTCGGACCTGCGGCTCAACGTCTCGGCGCGCCCCTTCTGCGCCGACGACAGGGTCTTCTTCAAGTGGACCATGCGCGGCACAATCAGCGGCGGCATTGCGGCGCGCCTCGCCGCGCGCGAACCCTTCGAGCTTCGGGGCGCCACCGTTCTCGTGTTCGACGACGGCAAGATCTCACGCGCCGCCGATTCCTTCGAAGTGAGAAACGGCAGGGCCTATGCGCCGGGCGGCCAATCCTCCTCGGCCGGCGGATCGCTTTCTGCCCGCCGGGCGGACGCGGAAGGCCCCATCGAAGACAACATCTGCTACGGCGAATAGAGCCGGTTCTCTCCCCACACTCCTCCCCACCGGCTGTTTCAACTGCGCAACAAAGAGAAAATCGAGATGCGAGACATTTATTTTGCGCAAAACCCTTGACAAAAGGGAGAAGAGCGATATACTTGGCCTAACTGGTGGCTTATTATCCCCCGCCCTGGCAGTTAACGTCTGCCTATGACCGTGCATCGCGCTGGGCAAGATGCCCATAGGCGCTGCGCGGGAAACCCGACAGGCACCGCTGAATGCCCAAGGGCAAGACGCTTCTGAAATCGTCCGCCTTCCGTATCGGCCTGGCGATAGTTGGGCTACTGTGCGTTGCGGGCGGTATCCTCGCCGTGCACTATCGTGCCCAGGCCGCCCCCATCCTCACGACTGACAAAGACGACTACTTCGCCAGCGAGATCGTCACCGTCACGGGCGCCGGCTTCGCTGCCGACACCGACTACGATATCCCTGTCATCCGACCGGACGGCACGATCGTCCGCGGCGACGGTACCTTCCTCCCCGGCTGGGACACCGTACACAGCGACGGCTCCGGCGCGTTCACGTACCTGTACCAGCTCGACGGCGTCGCCGGAACGTACGAGATCAGGGTGTATTCGTCGCCCTGGTCGGGGGATCTCGGCGAGATACCCGTCGCCACGATGACCTTCACCGACGCCAATATCAGCCTCAACCAGTGCCGCAATGACACTAACAACGACAATCAGATCGGCGCCTGCCAGTGGACCACGGGCTCTATCCAGAGCACGAACTCCGTCTACTGCGAAGGCGACTCGGTGCCACAGCGCCTTTTCCATGAGATCGATTCCAAGGGTACCCATACCATCCGCCTTGAATACGACTTCTCGAAATCCGGCAAATACGCTTATGATTTCCTGACCAACGTTGACGAGACAATGCCCGTCGGTTCATCGTCGCTCAATCAGTGCGCGGATTTGCCGCCGTTCATAGGTACCAGTAGCTGCAGCACCCTCTTCGGTGCCTCCCTCAGCCCGATCCTGAGCGATCCGTTCGACACCGTCGCCACGAGAGAGACGCCGGCGCTGCGGAACGTCCGCTTCGGCTGCTCTCCCTCCTGCTCCGGCACCGTCACCGTCTCTTTCCCCAGCCTCGATGGCTCCGGCGATCCCGGCGAAGCGCATCTGCCCGACAGCGACCCGGACTGCCTCCAAAACTGCGGCGACAGCAAGGTGCAAGTGGACATAACGTTCACAACCACCGTCAGCCACAGCGTGATCGGCCTCTGGTTTGGCGGTCACCTGGCGCAGGC
>JALHUB010000144.1 GCA_022865685.1 Dehalococcoidia bacterium
ACGTCCTGCGCGGTGACGATGCACGACGCCGACTGCGCGCGTCGCGTGCTGCGCCTACCCGAAGGCTACAGGGCGTCGATCGTCATTCCGTTCGGCTATCCGCCTGCTGAGGGACTCCAGCCGGGCGGAGCGAAGCGGCTGCCGCTGGAGGATGTGGTCCACGACGAGACCTGGTGAAGCGCTCCCACGATGACATAAACAGGCCCGCCCTGATCGCTCAAGACGGGCCCGCTGCTTATTCGCCGTCGACGCTTGTGGCGCCGCGCCGCTGTGGCTACCAGAAGACGCGCGTCGCGCGCACCACCAGCCGGTTGCTGTAGTTCCTCGTGCTCGAATCGAACGAACCGATGCAGGTGACGATCGTCAGCCTGTCGAAGCCGTCCTTCATCGCGAACTGGGTGAAGTTCTCCTGGTCGTCGATCCAGGTCGTCCAGTCGACGATGTACCTCACGTACGACCCGTCCAGAAGCTGCACGCCAATCTCGTCGCCGGGGACAAGTTGTCGCAGGTCCCAGAAGACGGCCGTGTAGTGCGGGTGGTAATCGACGTGGCCGGAGAAGAGCGCGTTAGCGCCCGGTATGCCGGGGAAGCCGCCCATGCCGCCGTAGTTCATGAAGTCGTACCAGACGACGTCGTCCTTGCCGTTGGGGATGCCCATCGCGCCGTCCGGGCCGATGACGCGGTCGTTCACGGGGGCGTTGACGCCGATCTTCGGTATGATGAGGCGCAGGCCGGTCGGCGGAGCTGAGCTGTCGCCTGTGCCGCAGCCCAGCGTCGTGAACGTGCCGGTCGCCGAAGTGTACCAGGCGCCGTTCACGAGGGCGTTGACGCGCCAGTGGTGAACGGTATTCGTTCTCAGGCCGCCCATCGTGAACCAGCCCTGGTTCTCGTCGATCGGGCCGTTGCTGATAGATCCGCCTGTCGGGAACGTGCTGTACCAGCTAACGTCCAGGTACTGCTGGGTGCCTCCCGTCTGGATCGAAGGTATCCAGTGGAAGGTGACGTCGACCATTCCGGGTGTGGCGCTGCATGCCTGATCGACTCCACCCATTAGAGGGAAGATACAACTGAAGGATGCGAATGCCGACAATACCAGGCCGGGAATCAATAGGAGCCAGAACCGTTTCCTCATTATCCACCCCCCAATCGGTTGTCTATGCGCCGGTTCTCGCCGTAGCCTCGCACCCACGGACGGAACCGCCTTGTTTGGCCGAATCCTACCACGTTGCTCTGTTTAGGCAAAGAGCGGAAGACAACTAAGTACGGGAGCCTTCCCGAGCCATGGCCGGGCTATGACGGCTGGTGCGCCCCTTAGCTTGACCGCCCGCAGGTTCTCGTCGACAATTGACCCAAGATGAGCCGCTAGCCGCCACGGGAGGAAGACAATGCCCGAAGACAACGCTGCGACAGTCCATTCACCCATCGGCGAAGTTGCGCTCGACTCCGGCGGCGTAGCCGTCGGCGTCGTCCGCATGGACCCCCGGCAGTCCTACGCCGACCTGCCGGAGCTGCTGAAGGAGGTCATCGACACCGGAAGCGACGCCGCCTGGCAGGCCATCAGGCAGCGGACCGATTACACCTACGACGCTCTCGATGCGGCGCTGTCGCCCCTGCGCGGCGAGGCCGGCTTCGATGCCATGCTGCGCGACGAGCTTGCCCGCGGCAAGAAGCTGCTCCTCAAGCCAAACCTGGTCAACCCGATATGCATCGACCCGCGCGAGCACGGCCTCGGCCTCGGCTACACTACCTGCACCGCCTGGCCGTTCGTCGCCGCCCTCATGCGCCGGCTCCACGACGATCTCGGCGTCTCCTACCATCAGATTGCTCTCGGCGAGGCGGCGACGGCGATGTCCGCGGCGTCGGGCTACTTCACGCAGCTCCGAGGCAAGCCGGTGACGCGGGAGGCCGTCATCGAAGGGCGTTCCGGCGATTTCTACGGCGGCTGGGGCTTCTACTTCGTCCGCAGGTATCTGGCCGAGACGCATGACCCTTCGCACGCCGACGACCCGATGAAGGGCTATGACGACAGCGTCGCCGGCAACTACCTTCCTCCCGGCCGGGCGATGGACCGGCTGCCTGCCTACGACCTGAACCGAATCCAGGACATGCCGGGCACCGGACGAAAG
>JALHUB010000145.1 GCA_022865685.1 Dehalococcoidia bacterium
CCTCGGTTGGCTACGGTTCGCACCTTAACGGTCTTGCTCCGCTCTTCACCATGCTCAACTCGTGTGCGCCCAACATTACCGTCGTCAACATCGACAACGGCTTCGGCGCCGGCTACCTGGCGGCGGTCATCAACCGCCTAGGCCAGGGGAAATCCGAAACGCCTGACAGGAGCGACGACTGACGCGCGTAGCCTATCTCGACTGCTTCTCCGGCATCGGCGGCGACATGCTCCTCGGCGCCATCGTCGACGCCGGGCTGCCGCTCGATGCGCTGACGGGAGAGCTGGCGAAGCTCAAGGTCGAGGGATACAGCCTGCGCGCCGAAAAGACGCAGCGCGCCGACCTCGCGGCGACGAAGCTGACGGTCGACCTGCAGCCCTCCGCGCTATCCTTCCCGCACTTGAGCGACCTCCTGGGAGCCGTCGATGCCAGCGACCTGCCACCGGCGGACAAGGAGAAGGCGTCCGCCGTCTTCCAGCGACTGGCGGAGGCGGAGGCGCAGGTTCACGGTGTCGACGCCGCGTCTGTCGTCCTGCACGAGCTGGGATCCCTGGACACGCTGATCGACGTGGTCGGGGCCGTGGCCGGGCTGCGGCTCCTCGGCGTCGAGCAGCTATTCGCCTCGCCGTTGCCCCTGGGCCGCGGCGAAGTCGAAGGGGCGCACGGCGTACTGCCGCTGCCGGCTCCGGCGACGCTGGCGTTGCTCGCTGCCGTGAATGCGCCGGTCTCCGAAGCGGACCTGTCGGGCGAGCTTGTGACGCCGACGGGCGCCGCGCTCGTCGCCACGCTGGCGCGCTTCGAGCGCCCGGCGATGACGCTGGACAAGGTGGGCTGCGGCGCGGGCAGTCGTAACCCGGCGGGCCGTCCCAACGTCCTGCGCCTCTGGCTCGGCGAGGAGCTGGCGGCGTCGCGGAACGCCGTGCTGCTCGTCGAGACGAATATCGACGACATGAGCGCGGAGCTACTGGGCTACGTGCAGGAGCGCCTGTTCGCGGCCGGCGCCGCCGACGTCTGGTTCACGCCCATCTTCATGAAGAAGAACCGTCCGGCGACGATGCTGTCGCTGCTCTGCGCCGTCGAGCGCGAGGAGGCCGTCGTTCGCGTTCTGCTGGAGGAGACGTCGACGCTGGGCGTGCGCGTGCGGGAGGTGCGCCGCCACGAGGCGCAACGCGAGACGTTCGAGTTCGAATCGAGCCTGGGGCCGGCGTGCGTGAAGGTGAAGCGGCTACCAGGCAAGAAAGCGCAGGTCTCCCCCGAGTATGAGGCCTGCCGGCAACTGGCGCTGGAACGCGATCTCCCTCTCGCCGAGGTCTACCGGACCGTCGAGGCGGAGGCGCGCAGCCGCCTCGACCCGAAACCATAGCTCTTCGCCGAAAAAAAGGGGCGCGTTCTTTCGGACGCCCCCTCGCTTGGTGCTTGTGTGCTGCCGTTCCGGTGCGCCTACTCGGAGGCGACCCAGACGCCCAGGTTTGTCGTGCCGTCGCTTTCTCCGACCGTTATCCAGGCACCCGTCTTTCCGCCGTCCTTCGTCCAGAGCGCGTATGCGCCGTAGTCGCTACCGGAGCCGCCGCTGAACGAACCCTCCTCATCCCAGTCGCTCATCTTGTCTTTGTACCAGTCAAAGACGTCTTCGGGGCTGTCGTCCGTCTCGTACATCGCGAATTCGATGTTCTGATAGTCCCCCGTGTCCACTGCAGAGCCGATCCCCGGGATCCCCCCTTCGGAGCCGGACCACTCGCCGCTCGTGATCTCCTTTGCCCCAGGGTATATGGGGACGTCGCCGATGGACCCGCCGGAATCGCCGCCGCTACTGGACTTGGGCGTCTCCTTCTTCTTTGGCGTTTCCTTGGCAGCGGGCGTGTCTTCCTGCTGGTCTTGCCCGTCCTGCTGCTGCTCGACGGTAGGCTGCGCCTGTTCCTTGTCTGCCTTGTCGCCGCCGCCACCGCAGGCCACCAGGGCGGCGCCGAAGGCCAGCATCAGCGCTATGAGAACGTATAGCATCGACCTCTTCAAGAATCACCTCCTTGCGTTGGCTGCTATCCCCGCCTTGTGCTGGATTTTGCGGGTGGAGCGGAAGGGTGTCAATCGGCAATGCCCGACAAAATAGGAGTCGGCGCTGCGGTCGTTAGCTATGCTGCTCGAAGCCCAGACCCTGCTCCTTCAGGCTCAAATAGCGACCCTGCCCGATTACGACGTGGTCGAGCACCTCTATGTCGAGCAGCTTGCCCGCTTCCACCGCCTGCTTCGTCATCGCGACGTCGTCGTTCGACGGCGTCGGGTCGCCGGACGGGTGGTTGTGCACGAGGACGACGGCGGGGCAGTTCTGGCGCACCGCGTCGCGGAAGAGCTCGGCGATCCGGATCAACGAGGTGTTGACGCTGCCCCTGTACACCTCCGGTATGGAGAGCACCTGGTTCCGCTGGTTGAGGAGCACCACGCGCAGGTGCTCCTGCTCCAGCAGCCCCATCTCCGTGAGCAGCAGGTTGGCGATGTCGGCGGGCGAACGCACAACCGCGCGCTCCTCCGGCTGCGTCGAGGAGAGACGCCTTCCCAGCTCCAGCGCCGCCTTCAACTGGGCCGCCTTCGCCTCGCCAAGGCCCTTCTCGTTGCACAGCTCGCCGAAGCTGACCCGCGCCAGCCCGACGAGGCCGCGATAGGTCGAGAGCAGGCGCGTCGCCAGGCTGAGCACGCTCTCGTGCTTGGCGCCGGTGCGCAGGATGATTGCCAGCAGCTCGGCGTTGGAGAGGGCGCTGGCGCCGAAGTCGCGCAGCCGCTCGCGGGGGCGCTCCGAGGCGGGAAGGTCGCGTATGAGGGTATAGTACTCAGTCGTGCCACCGGCTTTCGTCGAGAACGGTTCGTGCTCTTCCATGCTACGCTCCAGGCTCACCGCGCCGGATGCGCTTAACCTCGATGACAGTCGCGGTGTGCGGATAGTGGGTCACGGCGACGACGTCGCCCTGTTCGACTTCCCTGTACGAGAGCGGCGGCACTCTGAAGACGTTCCTGTTCACGTAGAGATAGTAGGCGGGGAACAGGAGGAACTCGGCGCGCCGCCACTTGCGGATGACCGGACCTTCGCTCGTCACCGGCGACGACCGCAGGTCACGCAGCGACTGGATGCTCTGGAAGCCGGCGAGAAAGACGACGATCGTCAGGAGCAGCAGGAGGAAGATGCCGCCGCCACCGCCCGCGGAGACGACGGCGGCCAGGGAGGCGCCCCATACGGCGACGACCACGACCAGGACCGGAGTGTAAATGACGGCGTCACGGATGAGGCGGTGTCTGGCGGCGGAAATCCCTTCCTTCAAGCGACTGCTGCGCCCTTACTTCGGGATAGTCAGCGCTTGCCCGGGATGGAGGAGCGGGTTCGCGGGGTCGAGGCCGTTCGCCGCGGCCAGGCGGTTCGCGTAGTCGGTGATCGACTCGCCGGGTGGCAGGAAGAGTGCCGCTATGTCGAGAAGGGTGTCGCCTTCCTGCACCGTGTACTCGACCGCGCCCGGAGTCGGAGTCGCGGGTGCAGCGAGGGTGGGCGTCGTCATGGGGGCGCCGGCGGTCGGGTTTCTCGCGACTGCGGCGGTCGCCGTCGGCTCGACCACGTTGAAGCCGGACTGGCTGGCCTGCTCCGGCGGCTTGAGGAGGAGGAAGAGGGCGACGGCCGTACCCAGCAGCAGCGCCAGCAGCGAGCCGCGATAGAGCAGGAAGGAGGGCAAGGCGCCGGCGGGCTTCAGGCACTCCGCGCACAGCTCGCCGCCGTGCTCCTCGCAGTAGAGCCTGCCGCAGCGCCGGCACTCCTGGGTCGCGTCGTTGGTGCAGCTATAGCACTTCATGCAACGCGCAATATAGCAGCTTTGTCCCTCTTCCGCCAGCCGTTTGGGTCAAGTCTCTGTAAAAAGAGGTACGGAAGTCGCGGAGACACTCCGATACGGACTGCTCACAACGAAGGCCCGCTATTTGAGCTCGACGGTGCCGCCGGCGTCCTTCAGCTTGTTGACGGCCACCTCCGCCTCTTCCTTGCTCACGCCCTCTTTGACGTTGACCGGCGCGCTCTCCACCAGGTCCTTCGCCTCCTTGAGGCCCAGGGTGGTGACCTCGCGGACGGCCTTGATGACGTTGATCTTGTTCGGGCCCATGTCCTTGAGGACGACGGTGAACTCCGTCGGCTCCTCCACCTCCTCGGCGGGGGCCGCGGCTGCCGGAGCCGGACCGGCGGCAGGCGCCATCATCGCGACGGGCGCGGCCGCCGTGACGCCGAACTCCTCCTCGATACGCTTGTTCAGGTCGCGCAGCTCGAGGATCGTCATCTCCTTGATCAGGTCGAACGCTTGATCGACCCGATCGCCGTCCTTCTTTGCTGTCTTTGCTGTCGCCATGCTGGTTCTCCTTTCGAAGCGATAATCCGAAGAATGCGCCGGTTACGGCTGGGCCTCCAATTGACGCGAGCGGGCTTCCAGGAGGCCCTGGAACTGGATGAGGCTCGAGTTCAAGAGCTGGCCCGTTGGCTGAACCAGCGCGCCGGCAAGTAGCTGCGCCAGGCGCCACACCGGCGACCGCAGCGCCCCCGCGATCTGCCCGGCGAGAATGGGCCGCGGCGGCAGCGTCGCCAGCTCGCCGACTTCGCGCGGTGAGAGCAGCCGCCCCTCGACGAAGGCGCGACGGATCGAGAAGGCGTTCTTCGCCGACTGCGCGTAGTCGCTGACCGCTTTCGCCGCCTCGACGGCGTCGCCGTAGCCGAAGACGATTACCGTTGGACCTTCGCCCAGCTCGGCGATTTCCGGCTTGTCGGCGGCGGCGGCGGCGAGTCGCAGGAGCGTGTTCTTGGTGACGCGGACTTCCACGCCCTTGGCTTTGAGCTGGCGACGCAGCTCGTTCATCTCGGCGACGCGCAGCCCCTGGTACGCGGCGCCGATGGCAATGCTCGCCCTGGCGAGCCGCTCCGTCAGCTCTTCGACGATCTGTAGCTTCTTTGGTGCCGGCATGTCTCATCCTCCGGGCAACGAAAATGGCTCTTGTCGCCACAGACAAGAGCCCGGAAGCCGGCGCTTTGCGCCTGACCGTCCTCGCTCGCCTCGGCGGGCATTCATTAACCCCTCCGCAGGAGGAGACCCGCTGTCTGTGACGTGCCGTTTATTCTATTTCGGGCGGGCCGCGCGCGCAAGCGGGCGACCGAAAACCCTCAGCGTAGGTCGGGTCCCCCAATGGCGGACAGGCTGTCTGGCCCGACCGGCCATCCCCCTCGGGGCGGGCAGGATGCCCGCGCTACGCGAAAGGGGTCAGGCGAAAGTCCGCCTATGTCGTGCTCAATGCAAGCGTCGAGCCGGGCTCCAGTTTGATGCCGGGGCCCATCGACGTCGCCAGGGTCATGCTGCGCACGAACTGGCCCTTGGCGCCCGCCGGCCGCGACTTCACGATCGTCTCGATGATCGCGGCCAGGTTCTCGAGGAGCTTGTCCTCCTCGAAGCCGATCTTGCCGATTGGCACGTGGATGATTGCGCTGCGGTCGAGGCGGTACTCGACGCGTCCCTGGCGGGCATCGCGGACGGCGCGGGCGATGTCCTGCTCGTCGACGACGGTGCCGGAGCGCGGGTTGGGCATGAGGCCGCGCGGCCCCAGGACGCGCCCCAGGCGTCCCACCTTGCCCATCATCTCGCGCTGGGCGAGGGCGACGTCGAAGTCCGTCCAGCCGCCTTCGACCTTCTTGACCAGGTCGTCGCCGCCGACGAACTCCGCGCCCGATTCCTGCGCCGCCCTGGCGCCTTCACCCTCGGCGAAGACGAGGACGCGCACGGTCTTGCCGAGACCGTGCGGCAGCAGGACGGAGCCGCGCAACTGCTGGTCGGCGTGACGTACGTCGAGGCCGGTGCGGACGTGCAGCTCCACCGTCTCGTCGAAGCGGGTGTGGGCCGCCTTCTTGGCGAGCGCAATCGCTTCCTCCGGCGAATAAGCCGCCAGGCGGTCGACGAGCGTAAGCGCCTCGCGATGCTTCTTTCCGACCTTCGTGACCACGATTTGACCTCTATTCCCATGCTGCGGGCGGTGCCCTCCACCATCCGCGTCGCCGCCTCGACGTCGCTGGTGTTCAGGTCGCGCAGCTTGATCTCGGCGATCTCGCGGATCTTCTCGCGGGGGAGCTCGCCCACCTTTTCGCGTTTCTGGGTCGGGCTGCC
>JALHUB010000016.1 GCA_022865685.1 Dehalococcoidia bacterium
CCAGGGGACCCCTGAGATTCTCTTACCCCCCTTCCTTTGCCCTGCCGCCGCCTCGATGCTAGAATGTGGACGCCAACGACGAGATAGGAGAGCCACATGGGAGGCCATTCCCACTGGAGCCAGGTCAAACGCCAGAAAGGCGCTGCCGACGCCAAACGCGGCCAGGTGTTCACGAAGCTGGGTCGTGAGATCACTGTCGCTGCCCGCCAGGGCGGCCCCGACCCGGTGACCAACTTCCGCCTTCGCCTTGCCGTTCAGCGCGCTCGCGACAACAACATGCCCAACGACACCATCGACCGCGCCATCAAGCGTGGCGCCGGCGGCCCCGACGCTGCCGAGCTTATCGAGGCGACGTACGAGGGCTACGGCCCCGGCGGCGTCGCCGTCCTCATCGACGTTGTCACCGACAATCGCAACCGCAGCGTCTCCGACATTCGCAGCACAATGGGCCGCGCCGGCGGCAACCTCAGCGAAGCCGGGTCCGTCGCCTGGCTGTTCGACAACAAGGGGCTCATCGCCATCAACGCCGCCGACGGCGACAGCGAGGAAATCGCGCTCACCGCCATCGACGCCGGCGCCGAGGACGTCGAAATCCAGGACGGCCGCCTCGAGGTCTACACCCGCGCCGAAGACCTGGAGAAGGTGCGACAGGCGCTACAGGAGCAGGGTATAGAGGTCGAGTCGGCGGAGCTGACCAAGGTACCGAAGAACACCATCAACCTCGGCGAAAAGGAGGCGCTCCAGGCCCTCAGGCTCCTCGAGAAGCTGGAAGAGCTCGACGACGTGCAGCGCGTGCACTCCAACGCCGAGTTCCCGGACGAAGTCCTCGCGGCATACACGAGCTAAATGGCTGAGCGCGCGAATCCACTTGCCGCCCGCAACGATGCCCTGATCCTCGGCATCGACCCAGGCCTGAGGGTGACGGGCTACGGCCTTATTGCCCAGTCCGGTAATGCCATCGAAGCCATCGACTACGGCTGCTTCGCCATCAACCCGCGACTCCCGCTATCGGAGCGGCTCGCGTCGCTGTTCGGCGCCCTTCAGGATGTCATCGCCCGGCACGCGCCGTCGGAGGTTGCCATCGAGCAGCCGTTCGTGGCCGCCAACGCGCACTCGGCGCTGGCGATAGGCGAGGCGCGCGCCGTGGCCGTGCTTGCCGCAGGACTGGCCGGGCTGCCTGTGCAACAGTACTCACCGGCGGAGGTGAAGCGCGCCGTCACGGGCTACGGCCGCGGCCCGAAGGAGCAGGTGCAAGAGATGGTGCGACTGCAGCTAGGCCTGCGCGACCTGCCCGAGCCATTCGACGCTGCTGACGCCCTCGCCGTTGCTTTGTGCCACCTCAGCCGCAAGCGCTCGCGGGCACTGATCGAGAGGAGCGTGGCCCAATGAACGCCGTCACCGGTAAGCTCAAGTTGCGTGAATTGTCCGAGCCATTCGATGCTGCCAACGCGCTCCCCGTTGCTTTGTGCCACGTCAGCCACACGCGCTCGCGCGCCTTGATGGAGAGGAGCGCGGCTCCATGAGCGCCGTCGGCCGCATCTGGGGCGTCGTCGAAGACAGCGGACCGGAGGGCATCACCGTGCGCATCGACGGCACCGGCCTGGGGCTGCTCGTACAGGTCCCCGGCCACACGCGCGATGCCCTGGGCGTGCCCGGTCGCGAAGTGTCGCTGTACACGCACCTCCAATCGCGCGAAAACGACGTTGCCCTCTACGGCTTCGCGATTGCCGACGAGCTGCGGCTCTTCCATCTCCTCATCGGCGTCTCCGGCGTAGGGCCGAAGGGCGCGCTTGCGCTGCTGACCGGCCTTCCCGGTGACTCGATATGGGAGGCGATTGCCAGCGGCGACGTCGAGCGCATCCGCGCCGTGCCGGGCATCGGCGCCAAGACCGCGAGCCGTATCATCATCGACCTCAAGGGGCGACTGCCGGAACACGTCTCCTCCGGCGTTACCGCGGCTTCGCTGCTCGGCGCCGACGAGGAGGTCATCGCCGCGCTCATGTCGCTCGGCTACACCCAGGCCGAAGCCTCCTCGGCCGCGGCGCGCCTGCCAGACGACGACGCGCTATCGCTGGAAGAGAAGATCCGCCTCGCCCTGTCTTCATTCACGCGATAACGCTGCTCAACCCATGTAAGGGAGGACGTTGGTCCCCACACGTCGATGCAATTCAATGAGCACTAAGGGAAGATAACGTGGGCTCAGATTGGGGACAGTGATCGGGATGCAGGTGTTGTGTCTGTTAGTCGCTATTCTGAGGGAGAACCAGCTGTTGCGCTGGCATCTCCCCCTTGCCGGCGTCAACCCCCTCCAGAGCAAGCAATCGCTCCAAAAGCTCAGCTTCAACATGCCAGACGCGGCGCAGAAAATGTGCGGCAAGCTGCACCAAGCGTAGAAGCTCATCGACCGGGCCGGAGACAAATTCAGACAAATTTACCGACTCGTTCCCGTACACCATCCTCTCGAAGAGCAGCAGATCGGAGAGGCGCAGGAGTTGGGTTGCGTGAGTTGGTGATTCGGATACTTGCCTAGCCAAACTCAAATACTCTGTGAGCCACGATGGCGGCTGGGCCACATGGTCAACAAGCCTTGGAATATCCATAGGCTTTACTCCAGTCGATGTCGTCTTCGCGACTCTTGCCAAGGCATCTCGGTAGTAATCATCAGCACGGCCGGCGATCTCCCTCAAGACTGTGGCGCTTGCGGCACCGGATGCAAAACCATCCATCAACTGTGTTACGGCGCGTGCTGGCGATATTCGCTGCATCAAGCCAGCAGTAAGGAGCGCGCTGACAAGTAACGCAATCAAGCCCTCCGCAACGAGAAAATCTGTCTGGCGCGGAGACAGCCGCCTTACCTGGGATAGGACCTCGAAATATGCTGGAAGGCGCTTAGCCCTGGAACTATTCCCGCTGTACCAAAATGAGTTCGCTATGAAGTCGTGTGCTCTCCTGAAGCGAACATCGGTGGACGCTGTCTTCAACGCAGCGGCGGCCTCACCCTCAATGAGATCGACGTTGTAGCTGCCAATATATCCGTCCGTTGGACTTACTCCGAACCTCTGTTCGACATCTTGAATAGCTGCTTCATCCCAAAGCAACACATTGTAAGGACGAGCCCAAGAGTAGACACTCCCAGCTATGGTTGGCTTCGCAAAGAGCAGATGCTGACAACGCAACACCTGCTTAACACCCATCAACCATATGACTCGATCCGCTTCCTTCGCGCCGCCCTTCCGATTCTTGCATTCTCCGACCAGAGTCTGAGGTGTCAACGATGCGTCAAAATCGATCGCGAAGATATCGATTTCGGCCATTGTTTGTGGACTTCCGTGAACAAGTTCACGAAGGTTAATGTTGCGTCTTGCGAACCATCCAGATAAGAAGACCGCCCGATGTACTCGGTATTCCCAGCTGCGTCCCTTGTTGATGTTTCTGGCTTCACGCATCAGAAAGTGTCCTGTTGAGCGGCGTTCCTGATCGCCGCCAGAAGAGTGGCATCATAGAGAGGGCGCTGGCCGGCTTGACGCGCCTGTGCCTGCTGACGGACAGCAACAGGATCGTTGAAGGAATGAGGTTCGAATAAGCTTGACCCGTCAGATCCGCGAGGGTTTGGGACGAACAATGCACCGGCTTTCATCGTGTCCCTAGCCTCGACGAGTGTGTCTACCTTGAGCGCTCGGAATCGATAACGGTCACTCCCTGGCAGGATACGCTCGACATCGACAATTCTTTGTCTTTCCAGAGCGCCGTAGTCGGTTCCAATGGGGCTCGCATTGCCAGCATACCCTTGCTCTATCAGACGATCCAAGAAGATTTCCGGATCCTTAAGCTTATACCGGGCGAATCGGGTGCTGAACGCAAAAGACGCTATCACCAGCTTGACTTGATCGAGCGCGTCGGGAGCTTGTTCTTGAGATACTCCAAACCCACGAAAGCGGGGAGTAAAATGGAATGTCGCCTTCTTGCCTTCAGCCGTTACGATGTCCACCGCTTCAATCAGCCCCTTGGCAATCGCCAGGCGAACGAGGTCCGGTCTCGCTGCCTCGATTTCGCGCGTCGGTCGCCCCTCATGGCTGTGCAACTCCTCGAGCAAAGAACGCA
The DNA here is from genome assembly GCA_022865685.1 of Dehalococcoidia bacterium. Taxonomy (GTDB): domain Bacteria; phylum Chloroflexota; class Dehalococcoidia; order DSTF01; family JALHUB01; genus JALHUB01. The sequence goes on from JALHUB010000016.1 coordinate 4,102, forward strand.
AACCCTCTCGAATTTCGCCGGAGAGAGCAGCCAGTGCTCGCACAGTCCGCTGAATATCCTCTCCCCAGAGAAAATCGTTGTAGAGAAAGTCAGTGTCGTAATCGGCGACATGACAGATTTTGATCAGGTTATGCGCAAGGCTCAGTTCAATGGCTTGTTCGGCTTCTTGCTCCGTAAGATTCCTTGAGATGCACTTTTCTTTTGCCTCTTCCCTCGTTGTAGGTAATGCGGCAGTAAGAGCCAATAAGAAGATGGCACCACGTTCCGGCAGATCGAGGGCTAGGTGGTCCCAGATTCGCGCCGTCTGATCCATCACATCGTCTTGGGAAAGAACCACAGCTCGAAGACCCCGTATCCGCGTGCCAACGCGATCCACCTGAATCACGCCCAGGTTCTCTAGGACGGGAATGACTATGTTCTCCAATTCGTGACGATTGATCATTGCATCCCTTGCAATCGGTGAGAGACGTGCCATTGAATACGGCGCCAATCGACGCATTCTCCCAAGCAGATCGCATATCTTGCCAGCTAGCACGGTGGCTTCGAACGCCGCGGCAGCTTGAATTGTATAGCTTCGAAGATGCTTCCAAGCGCTATAAATCCAATATCCCTCTTCGATACGATGGGGCGCTATCTGCGTGGTCGTCATGCATGGAAGTCTAGCATCCTCTGGTCGGGTTTTCAAGGAGATCCTGCATACATCGAATACCATCGAGATGATGTGACACTCTGTGGGTCGTGTGCGTGAGAGACAAAGATGAGAACCCGCGAATCCTCCGCGTCTGCTGACCACCCGTTACGCGTATAGTAAACTTGATTAGAGATATGCCCGACTTCAAACTCGTTTCTGATTTCCAGGCCACAGGTGACCAACCTGAGGCCATCGACGAGCTCGTCGACGGCCTGACGCGCGGCTACAATCACCAGACCCTCCTCGGCGTGACCGGCAGCGGCAAGACGTTCACCATGGCCGGCGTCGTCGCGCGCGTCCAGCGTCCGACGCTCGTGCTCGCGCCCAACCGCACGCTTGCCGCGCAACTCGCCTCCGAGTTCAAGGACTTCTTCCCCGAGAGCTCCGTCGAGTACTTCGTCAGCTACTACGACTACTACCAGCCCGAGGCCTACGTCCCGCGCACCGACACCTATATCGAGAAAGACAGCGCGATTAACGAGCAGATCGACCGCATGCGCCATGCCGCCACCCGCGCGCTGCTCGAGCGGGACGACGTGATCATCGTGGCGAGCGTGTCCTGCATCTACGGTATCGGCTCG
>JALHUB010000146.1 GCA_022865685.1 Dehalococcoidia bacterium
CGTTGTTGCCGGGACCGGCCAGCACGACGATGCGGCGCCCCTTGACGGTGCCCAGGAGGTTGCGTACCTGTTTCGCGACGCCCAGGCCGGCGTTCTCCATCAGTTTGTCGACGGGAACGCCCGCCTTCGTCGCCTGCTGGTCGAGCGTCCGCGTCTGGTCGGCGGTTATGAGCTTCATGGCGGGGGTCCTTCCTTCCTGCCGGCCTGCCTGCCGCTGGGCATAGCAGGCATGGCCTGGAGCCGCTCCACCAGCCAGCGACGTTCGGCTTGCGGGTCCTCCGGCGGCTCCTCCTGGAGGCCGACGACCGTCGCCATGGCGTACTCGCGCGAATGGGTAAGGCTCAAGTCGAGGCCGGTGAGGCCCAGCTTTCGCGCCCGTTCTTGGGCCCGGCCGTAGAGGAAGAGGATCGGCTTTCCGCGTCGATTAGGCAGGACTTCGATCTCCCGCCAGGCGACGCCGCGAATGCCCGTGCCGAGCGCCTTCATAGTCGCCTCCTTGGCGGCGAAGCGGGCCGCCAGCAGGTGCGGGCGGTCGCGGCAGAGGAGGAGCTCCGCCGGCGTGAAGACGCGGGAGCGGAACCGCTCGCGGTGGCGCTGGAGGAGCCTGTGCACGCGGCCGATCTCGACCAAATCGATGCCGACGGCAAGGGATGTCATAGGAAGTCACATTCTAGCACAGGCTTCAGGGCGCGAATAGCCGTCGCGTTGCGCTTCCGGGAGGGTGGTGCGCGTCGTAGGGGCGCACGGCCGTGCGCCCCTACAGGAGCCGGACGATGGTTCTGGAATGATGACCGGCGGGATTGGTATACTGCGGATAGGAGCACGAAGATGACGGCGACGATCATCGACGGACGGGCGGTCTCGCGGGAGATACGTGACGAGCTACGACAGCGCGTCGAGGCGCTGAAGCGAAAGGGCGTTACGCCCGGCCTCGCGTTCGTGCTCGTCGGCGACAACCCGGCGTCGATGTCCTACGTTGCGTCGAAGAACCAGGGCGCGGCGGAGGTCGGCATCAACTCGCACACCTTCCAGCTTCCCGCCGACACACCCCAGGACGCGGTCATCGAGGTTGTCCAGAGCCTGAACTGCGACCCGACGTGGAGCGGCATCCTGGTCCAGCTCCCGCTGCCGCGCGCGATAAGCGAGGACGCGGTCATCAACGCCATCGACCCGGCGAAGGATGTCGACGGTATTCATCCGGCGAACATCGGGCGGCTGCTGCGCGGCGAGCCGACGTTCAAGCCCGCGACACCCGCCGGCATCCAGCAACTCCTGCTGCGCTCCGGCAACGACCCGGCGGGGAAGCACGTCGTCATCTGCGGGCGGTCGAACATCGTCGGCAAGCCGCTGGCGGCGATCCTGATGCAGAAGGCGCCGGGCGCCAACGCCACGGTCACCGTCTGCCACACCCGGACGCGCGACCTGGCGGCGATGACGCTCCAGGCGGACATCCTAGTCGCCGCGATGGGAGCCGCGCGCGCGATCACGGGCGACATGGTGCGCGAGGGGACCGTGGTCATCGACGTCGGCAACAACCGCATCGAGGACGCGACGCGGAAGAGCGGCTTTCGGCTGGTCGGCGACGTCGACTACGACGCGGTTATCGAGAAGGCGGCGGCGATCACGCCCGTGCCCGGCGGCGTGGGGCCGATGACGGTGACTATGCTGCTGTACAACACCGTCCTCGCGGCGGAGAGGCGGTTCGAGTAGCCGGCGTGTAACGACTCAGCGGGGTCGTCGTTTCCAGATATGAAGGTGCCGATGGTAATCCCATCGGACTGCGACGGGGGAAAGGGTCAAGGGCGTTGCCAACGGGCAACGCCCTCCGCATTGTGGGCGATTCACTGTCTTCGCCGCGCTCCTTGACAACCGCTCTCTCTACGGCCAGAATGTAGCGTCGGCGCTCGCGTTCGTAACCGCTGGCAATTGGTAGCAAGGGAGGCCCCTATGTGGGTCCTGTACGGTCTGCTTCCGCCGGTCATCGTGATCGGCCTCATCATCGCCGCCGTGGTGATTGTGCTGCGGACACGCAGCGCCGGCGGCATGACCTTCCCGGGTGTCCTGCTGGGATACGTGCACGCTGCGCTGTTCATCTCCGTGTTCCTGTTCGCGGCGGGTGGCGCCCTCCTCGTGAAAGCCGGGCTTGCTCAGGCGGCGGGCCTCGACTTTGCCTACAACACCGAGGAGGAGAGGTACTACCCGGATAACACCGGGCCGACCGTAATCGACCCCTCAGACGAAGAATTCCGGAACAACATCGCCATCGGCATCACACTTGTCTTCATCGGTGGGGCGCTGTTCGCCATCCACGGCGTCGCCGCGGTGGCGCTGCGCCGTCGCGACGCCCCGGGACAGCGCCTGATCTCCCGCACCTTCAACGTGCTCGGTCTCGCGGCGTCGACCATCGCCTTTCTTGCGGGCTCGGGCGCGGCGGTGTACGAAACGCTGCGGCGCTACGTTCTGGAAACAGACACTATAGAGCCGTGGAACTACCCGCGGCCCGGCGGCGCGCTCGGCGTCACGATCGTCTTCTTCCCGCTCGCCCTCTGGTTCGCCTGGCGCGTCTGGCAGGAGTTCGTGGCTGAGGGCAACCAGACCGACGCCTCGCCGACGTAGGAGACGACCGGCGCGGCGCGGTGATTGTCGCCTCTGATCGCTAGCGGTCATACTTCCATCTCTAACGCCCCTTGTCGCGAGCTCAGCGCTCCGCTATCCTCAGTCCTAGACTCGGTTCATTCGAATACCTCAGCCGGAACAGGCGGCAAGAGATGTATGACATAATCGACGCGCACGTCCACACGTATCCCACGTCCGCTATCGGCCTGCAGGCGACGGGCGGCATGAACATGAGCGGCTGC
>JALHUB010000147.1 GCA_022865685.1 Dehalococcoidia bacterium
CGCTGTGGAGACCGCGTGCGCCGATAGCCCCTGCCCCGACGCCGACGGCATGCCGCCCTGGGACACCTGCGACAACGACGCCGACGGCTTCATCAACGACGGCTGTCCAGCAGTGGGCAATCCGGAGACCACCGCCCAGGGTGGCCCCACCGGCCTTGGCCCCGGGACTGATTGTGAGGGCGATTCGACTAGCGGGGACGGGCTCATCGAGACGATCACGGTGCTCCCGGTGACCGACGACCTGATCTACCGCCAGGGCTTCCGCCCGGCCAAGGACAACGGCGTGGTCACGGACCTCGTGGACGAGAACTGTGAAGTGACCGACACCCTTGCCGAGAACTTGCCCGGCACCCTCCCCGGCGGCCTGACGACGACGTGCACCGATGCGCACATCACCGTCCGAATACTCGAGGGCGACCTCAACCTGGACTGCAAGGTCACCGTCCTGGACGACCAGGCGATCGCCTTCCGGTACGGTACCATCTTCGGCATGCTGCTCTACGACGAGTGGTTCGACCTGGCGCCGGAGTGCATAGACGTCCCCGGCCAAGGCATGGTGTGCTACGGAGTGCCCGACTTCGACATCGACATCAAGGACCTCCAGTTCGTCTTTGGTCGTAACTACAGCACGTGCCAGGTTCCGATACCGGATGACCAGGCCAACCCTGTTCCGCCGCCACAACCGTAGCGGCTAACAGGAGACAGGAGAGCAACCTGAACGTCTAGGTTTAGACCTGGATGAACAATGGCGGGGGAGCGCCGGACCCGATTCTTCGGGCGGCTCCCCCGCCATGCGATTATGGAGCGTTTAGGATAGATAGGCAGATAGAACCTATGGGCCAGGAAGAGGATTGTCGCCTGCGCCTCTGCAGAAGTAAACCTGGTTGGGACTTATGCCGACGATTTTTATAGAATGGTTAACAGATAGCGATAGACAGCGGGGGAAGCAAAGGAGACAATCCACACGATGAAGCGTTGGTTTAAGGCTCTCTGGCTCTTAGGGTTGACAAGCGTGGGGCTGATTGTGATAGCTGCGGCAGCATGGCACAGCAGGGGCACGGCTCAGGCCGACACGGCGGTCATGAAGGTTGTGCCGGCCAGCCAGACGGTGGACGTGGCCGGCGGCAAGTTCACGGTGGACATCGTCATAGAGAACGTGAACAACCTTGGCGCCTTCGAGTTCACATTGAACTTCGACCCCTCCATCCTAAGGCTGGTCGGAGTGGAGAAGGGGCCGTTCCTGGGTAGCACCGGCCGAGACATCTACTGCCCCCGACGCTTTCACTACAGTCCCGGTCCCAACACGCCAAGCGAGGACGCCGTGCGGTTTGGTTGCACCAGTTCGGATTCAGGGACGCCCGGCCCCACCGGCTCCGGTGTGGTGGCGACGGTAACCTTCGCCCCTCAAGAGGCCGGCACGAGCCAGTTGGATATGGCGCTAACCAAGCAGCTATACGGCATTGCGGACCCCTTCGGAGTCGATATAGCTGTTAGCCCGCAGAGCGGCGCAGTGACGGCAGTCGGCACGGGGCCCCCGGCGACGCCGGAGCCCGACGAACCGACGCCAATACCGAAAGAGCCCTATCCTACACCAGCAACGCCCGTGGCAACACCCGTCGACTACTCGTACCTCACCCCAGAGCCCGGGGAGACCCCTATGACCCGGCCCATCGCCACCGCCGACACGACCAGGCCAGGCTCCAACGCAGGAATGCCCTCTAACAGCGGCACCCAGGGGACAACGGGCAGTACAACGGGCGGAACAACGGGCGGAACAACAGGCGGAACAACAGGCGGAACAACAGGCGCATCGCCGCGGGCGGGCACCGGCCCTCCGGCGGAAGA
>JALHUB010000148.1 GCA_022865685.1 Dehalococcoidia bacterium
CAAGATCATCGCCCGCGCCCAGGCCCTGAACGTCACGACCGACGAGCTGGCGCGCCAGTACGTGGAGCGCTTCTTCACGGACATGGACAAGCTCAATATCCAGCGCGCCCACGTCTACCCGCTGGCCACGCACGAGATACCCGGCATGATCGAGATGATCCAGGGTCTCATCGCCAACGGGCACGCCTATCCGGTCGACGGCGACGTCTACTTCCGCGTTACCAGCGACGACGACTACGGCAAGCTCTCCGGCCGCGCCCTCGACGACCTCCAGGCGGGCGCCCGCATCGAGGTCGACGAGCGCAAGGAGCACCCGATGGACTTCGCCCTCTGGAAGGCGTCGAAGCCGGGTGAGCCGTCCTGGGAGAGCCCGTGGGGCGGCGGACGTCCCGGCTGGCACATCGAGTGCTCCGTCATGTCGCGGCGCTACCTGGGGGAGACGCTGGACATCCACGGCGGCGGCCAGGACCTCATCTTCCCCCACCACGAGAACGAGCTGGCGCAGTCCGAGAGCTATACCGGCGTTACGCCCTTCGTCCGCTTCTGGGTGCACAACGGCCTGGCGCGCCTGTCCGACGGCGAGGAGAAGATGACCCGCTCCCTGGGCAATCTCGTCTCCATCACCGACGCCCTGGAGCAGCACGGCGCCGACACCCTGCGTCTGTTCATCCTCAGCTCCAACTACCGCAGCCCGCTCACATACGGCGACGAGTCGCTGGCGGCGGCGCGACGCGGCGTGGAGCGCCTGCGCACCGCGGCTCATGCTGCGTCTGCTGACGGCGACCCGCTGGACGGTGGGCGGTTCCGCGACCGCTTTATCGAAGCCATGGAGAACGACCTGAACACCGCCCAGGCGACGGCCGCCCTCTTCGACCTGGCGCGCGACATCAACCGCGCCCGCGACGAAGGGCGCGACATCAAGCCGGCGCAGGCGGTCCTTCTGGAGCTGAGCGGCGTCTTCGGGCTCACGCTGGCGGCAGAGGAGCGGGAGATTGCCGCCGCCCCTTTCATCGAGGCGCTGATCGCCCTGCGCGAGGAGTTGCGGCAGGCGAAACAGTTCGCCCTCGCCGATAGCATTCGCAGCCGTCTGGACGGACTGGGCATCGCCCTGGAGGACAGCCGCGAGGGCACCGTCTGGAAACGCAAGGATTGACTTTGCGCGTGCCAATCCCTATACTTACGTATGCTAAGAGCCCCGACTGTCGGGGGCCTACTTTTGTTACGCCTGAAAGGGATTGGGCCCGAGTGGCGCAATGGTAGCGCAACCGACTTGTAATCGGTAGGTTGGTGGGTTCGAATCCCCCCTCGGGCTCCAGCTTCTCGGCAACCGGAGGGGTGGGTGAGCGGCTAATACCGGCGGTCTGTAAAATCGCTGCCTTAACAGGCTACGCAGGTTCGAATCCTGCCCCCTCCACCACTCTAGGCTCAGACTCGTCCGCCACTGGCGGGTCTGGAAACGAAGAACGAAGCACCGGACCGCCTGCCTGTTTACCCGCCTCGGGTGGGTCGGCGGCAAGGCGACAGACGGCGATAACGGCAGGGTGGCCGTTAACCCAGCCGCCAATAGGTCAGGTGCCCACATAGCTCAGCAGGTAGAGCACGTTCTTGGTAAGAACGGGGTCCTCGGTTCGAGTCCGAGTGTGGGCTCCATTTACTAGGAGGAATTTGACGACATGGCCAAGAAGAAGTTCGAGCGAACGAAGCCCCACGTGAACGTCGGCACCATCGGTCACGTAGACCATGGCAAGACGACCCTGCTCTCGGCAATCACGAAAGTATTGTCGCTCAAGGGCTTAGCCGAGTACCGTGACTTCTGGAGCATCGACAATGCGCCGGAAGAGCGCGCACGGGGCATCACAATCCAGGTCCAGCACGTCGAGTACGAGACCGAGAAACGGCACTACGCTCACATCGACTGCCCCGGCCATGCCGACTACATCAAGAACATGATCACCGGCGCCGCACAGATGGACGGCGCTATCCTAGTCGTCGCCGCGCCCGATGGGCCGATGCCGCAGACGCGCGAGCACGTCCTCCTCGCCTACCAGGTCGAAGTGCCGGCGATGGTCGTCTTCCTCAACAAGACCGACCAGATGGACGACCCGGAGCTCCTCGACCTCGTGGAGCTGGAGCTGCGCGAGCTTCTCACCAGCTACCACTTCCCGGGCGAGGAGATACCGATCATCCGCGGCTCCGCCCTCCAGGCAATGGAATCCGAGAGCAAGGACCCCAACGCGCCTGAGTTTGAGCCCATCTGGAAACTGATGGACGCCGTCGACAAGTACATCCCGCAGCCCCAGCGGGCGCGCGACCAGCCGTTCCTCATGCCAATCGAGGACGTCTTCGGCATCAAGGGGCGCGGCACCGTCGCGACCGGCCGTGTCGAGCGCGGCGTTGTCAAGACCGGCGCCGAGATCGAGATCGTCGGCCTCGGCGAGACGCGAAAGACGGTCGTCACCGGCGTCGAGATGTTCCGCAAGACGCTCGACTACGCTGAGCCCGGCGACAACGTGGGCCTCCTCCTCCGTGGCATCGAGCGCGAGGACATTGCCCGCGGGCAGGTCATCGCCGCTCCGGGCAGCATCAAGCCGCACACCTACTTCACCGGCAGGGTCTACGTCCTGTCGAAGGAAGAGGGCGGCAGGCACACACCGTTCTTCGCCGGCTACCGGCCGCAGTTCTACCTACGCACCACCGATGTCACGGGAAGCTGCGAGCTGCCCGAAGGCGTCGAGATGGTGATGCCCGGCGACAACGTCGACATGAAGATCCGGCTGATTGAGCCGATAGCCTTGGAAGATGGGCTGCGCTTCGCCATCCGCGAGGGCGGCCGCACCGTCGGCGCCGGCGTGGTGACGAAGGTACTGGAGTAAAAGAGAGCGGGTCGGTTTCGGTCCGAAGGCAAGGCTGAATGGCGAAGAAAGAAGAGAGAGTCATAATCACTCTGGCCTGCTCAGAGTGTAAAGAGCGGAACTACGTTACGGAAAAGAACCGGCGCAACGACTCCGAACGCATTGAGCTGCGCAAGTACTGCCCGCGCTGCCGCGTTCATCGCCCTCACCGGGAGGTAAGGTAGGTAGTCGATGCTGATGAGACTGGCGTGGTTCGGGGCGAAGGGCGTGGGAGGCGAGCAGCATGAGTCGTGCGCTTAGGCGGCATCCCGTCGTCACCAAGGCATCGAAGAGGGCGGCCCCCATCCGGGCGCCGCGTCCACCCAAGGGAGGAGCGCCCACCCGCACGCGTCGCGGCTGGCGCGCATTCCTGCCTCGCTGGGTCGAAGACATCATCAGCGAGCTGCGCAAGGTCACCTGGCCCACCCGCAACGAGACCGTCAACCTGACGATCCTGGTGGTCGTAGTCTCCTTTGCCATCGGCGGTCTGCTCGGCCTCATCGACATCTTCTTCAACTGGTTCATGACAAACACAATCCTGCGATAGCGCAGCAAGGATAGATTGGTGCCGAGGAAAAGGAAGACCGCAGTAGCAGAAGAAGAAGGAGAGCCTACGACTAAGGCGCAGGCCCCCGAGGAAGATATCGCCGCTCCTGTAGAGGGACGCGCCTGGTACGTTATCCACACCTACTCCGGCTATGAGAACAAGGTCAAGGCGAACCTGGAGCACCGCATCGAGTCCATGGACGCCAAGGAGCTCGTCTTCCAGGTCATCGTGCCGACGGAGGAGGAGATAGAGATCCGCGACGGCCAGCGTCGCACAGTCGAGAAGAAGGTCTTCCCGGGCTACGTGCTGGTGCACATGATCGAGCTGCGCGACGACGACCCCGAGGCGAGCCGCGCCTGGTTCGTGGTGCGAAACACGCCGGGCGTCACCGGCTTCGTCGGCTCCGGCGTCAAGCCCACGCCGCTCGACGTCGCGGAGGTGCGCAAGATATTGCGCCAGATGCGGTCAAAGGAGCCCCGCATCAAAGTCGGCTTTACCATCGGCCAGAGCGTGCGCGTCGTCGACGGTCCGTTCATGGACTTCGTCGGCCAGGTCGACGAGATCAACCTGGAGAAGGGCCGCGTCAGGGTGCTCGTGTCGTTCTTCGGCCGCGAGACGCCGGTGGAGCTGGACTTTCTGCAGGTAGAGAGGCTGTAGGATGGCGAAGAAGGTCCGGGCCATCATCAAGCTGCAGATCGACGCGGGGAAGGCGAACCCCGCCCCGCCGGTAGGGCCTGCCCTGGGCCAGCACGGCGTCAACATCATGGCCTTCTGCAAGGACTATAACGAAAAGACCGCTTCGCAGGCGGGCACCATCGTCCCGGTGGAGATAACCGTCTTCGAGGACCGCTCCTTCACATACGTTTTGAAGACGCCGCCCGTCTCCGAGCTGCTGAAGAAGGCGCTGGGCGTCGACAAAGGCAGCGCGACCCAGAAACGCGAGAAAGTGGGCGAGCTCCCCCGCGACAAGATCCGCGAGATCGCCGAGATCAAGCTCAGAGACCTGAACGCCAGCGACATCGAGGCGGCGATGCGGATGGTGGAGGGCACCGCCCGCAGCATGGGAATAGAGGTCAAATAGTGGTCACCAAGGTCGGAAAGAAGCACCGCGAGGCGCTAACGCTCGTCGACCGCCTGGCGGCCTACCCGCCGGCGGAAGCGATTGCGCTCGCCAAGAAGGCG
>JALHUB010000017.1 GCA_022865685.1 Dehalococcoidia bacterium
AAGGACGTTATCAACGTAGCCGAGACTTTCCAGTCTCGGTGCGACAAGCGTTATCATGCCGATCTATGAGTATCGCTGCAAAGGCTGCAACAAGCGCGTCAACGTCTTCCAACGCCAGATGAACGCGCCGGCCGCCGCTGTCTGCCCCAACTGCGGCGGCAGCGACCTTCGACGGCTCATCTCCCGCTTCGCCGTCGTTCGCAACGAGGACCAGATGCTCGACTCCCTCGACGACGACTCGCTGCTCTCCGGCGTCGACGAGAACGACCCGCGCAGCGTCGCCGCCTGGGCGCGCAAGATGCAATCGAAGATGGGCGAAGAAGTCGAACCCGAGTTCGAGGAGATGATCGACCGCATGGAAGCCGGCGAAATGCCCGACGAGATGGATGATATGGGCGGCGCAGACGATGACATGGACCTGTAGGGTCGGAGTGTATGAGGGGAAATGTAGGGGAGGACTTTAGTCCTCCCGCCTGGGGGATCACGTAGCCAACCATGCCCATCTACGAATACAAATGCCGGGACTGCGGACGACTCACCAGCGTCTTCGTCCGGTCCATCGGCAGTGAAGTCGACGCGACCTGCCGTCACTGCGGCGGCAGCAAGCTATCCCGCGCCATCTCCGGCTTCGCGTACCATAAGTCCGAAGCGACCATCCTTCAAGAGTACGGTTCCGAGCCCAAGCGCGTCGAGGACTACCGCGACCCGCGCCAGATCGGCCGCTGGGTCGAGCGTCGCTTCAAGGAGATGGGTGAAGAGCTGCCCGACCAGACACGAAAGATGATCGACGCGGCCCGCGAGGGCGAGCTGCCGCCGCCCCTGACCGACTAGGCACTGGAGGACACACCATGTACGACCGCAACAAAGAACTGGAAGCAGTCGTCGAGAACATTCGCACCGACTTCGAGGCGAAGCACGCCGCGCGGGAGGTCGGCCTCGCCTCGTGCCGTCAGGCGCTGCGCCATTCCGCCAATGCCATCCGCGCTGTCCACCGCGACGACTTCCCGGCCGCCGAAGACCTCCTGCGCCAGGCGTCGGAGCTGCTGGAGCGCGCCCATGCTGCTCTCGCCGACCACCCGGACATCTACTTCGCCGGCTTCGTCCACGACGCCCAGAAAGAATACGCCGAGGGTTGCACCACACTCGCTCTCATCGCCGGCCGGCCGCTGCCCGGGCCGAAGGAGTTGGGTGTCCAGAACGGGGCTTATCTCAACGGGCTAGGCGAGGCCGTCGGCGAGCTGCGCCGCCACCTCCTCGACGCCCTGCGCTCCGGCGACGTCACCCACTGCGAAGTCTGCCTCGGCAACATGGACGATATCTACAGCATGCTCGTCACCTTCGACTACCCCGAAGCCATAACCAGCGGCCTGCGTCGTACCGCCGACGCCGTCCGTGGCATCCTCGAGCGCACCCGCGGCGACCTCACCCTCTCCGTCCGCCAGCGCGACCTCGAACGCAAGCTCGACGAGTTCGAGTCCCGCCTCTAACTCGAGGAAGGGAAAAATGTAGGGGAGGCCTGTCCGCCGCCGGCGGGACTTTAGTCCTCCCGCGTCCTTCGCTTGTGCAGCGACACCACTGCTTGTTCTGAGTGACATCCCGCGCTTACTCCCGGGTAGCTGCGGGATTCATCCCGCAGACTGTTCCCCTCTCCGTCCGCCAGCGCGACCTCGAACGCAAGCTCGACGAGTTCGAGTCCCGCCTCTAACTCGAGG
>JALHUB010000149.1 GCA_022865685.1 Dehalococcoidia bacterium
CCGACGCGCGGCATGGACTATGAGACGAAGGAGCTGCTGATCGCGAACCTGCGGCATCGCTGCGACGATGGATGCGCCGTCGTTCTGGCCAGCCACGACGTCGAGCTCGTCGCGAGCTGCGCCCGGCGCGTCGTTCTGCTGGCGGAGGGGCGGGTGGCGGCGGACGGCCCGGCCCGCGACGTGCTGACGGAGTCGGTAACGTTCAGCACGCAGGTCAACAAGCTGTTCGGCGGGCGATACCTGACCATCGACGACGTGCTCGGAGAGGCGGGAGCGACGCCATGAGACGCTTCATTGTTGCCGTCGTTCTCGCCGCCGCCGTTGCGTTGGGACACTCGCTCGTCGCCGCCGAGGGGCCGAACCGCGCGGGAATCGTCGTGTCTTTCGGCGACGGCCGCAGCGAGAGCCTCTGCGTCGAGTTCACCGAAACGGAGATCAGCGGCGCGGAGTTGCTGCGCCGTGCCGGCTACCCCATCGTCGCGGCAGGCGGCGGCATGGGCGCCGCAATGTGCATGATCGACGGCGTGGGCTGCGCCGATCCCAACGACTGCTGGTGTCAGTGCCACGGCGCCGGCTGTCGCTACTGGGCTTACTACACGCTGGCGGACGGCGGCTGGCGGTACTCGGCCATAGGGTCATCGCTACGCAAGGTGCGCGACGGCGACGTCGACGGCTGGGCCTGGGGCGCAGGCAGCGCCGGCTCGGGCGCGAAGCCGGCCCCGGTCACCTTCGAAGACATATGCTCGGAGAAGATTCCGCAGCCGCCGGTCACGCCTCCTCCTGCGGCGCCCACGATGCCCCAGGTCGCTCCGACCGAAACGGCAGTCGAAGTCGCAACGGCGACGCCGCTGCCACCAACCGCGACCGTCGCTGGACAGACTCCGCCGGCAACCGCGACGAGCCTTCGCCCAACCCTCTCGTCGACTACGCCGGTTGCCGCGGTAGCCGGCGCAACCGCGAACAAGGAGGCCTCCGTCCCGTGGCAGCTACCCGTCTTCGCCGTCCTGGCGGCGGGCCTGCTGGGGACGGCCGTGGTGCTGGCGAAGAGGAGATCCGGTGGCTAGAGAGGCGAGCCTCCCGCGGAGTCGATTCGACGCCCGCCTTCGCGGCCAGGCGCCGGCGCTTGGCCTGTGGTCGGGGCTGATGCTGGCGCTGATCAGCCTGATCGGCGTGGTCGCGTTCTTCTACCCCCTCTTCCTGTCCGGCGCGTCGCGCTCCCAGGCGATGGGCAATCCACACGCCGACGACGCGCCGCTGTTCTTCGGGCTGGTGCTGGCGCTGGCACTCCTCCTCTTCGTGCTGGAGCTGGGAAGCCAGGGAATGAACGCCAAGACCGCCTCCGCGCTGGCGACGCTGATGATGCTGGCGGCCGTCCTTCGCATCCCGACGCTCCCCGCCGGCGCTACCGCCTTCTTCTTCGCGGTGATCCTGGGCGGATACGTGTTCGGCCCGCGCTTCGGCTTCCTGCTCGGCGCCGGCGCGCTCTTCGTTTCGACGTTCGCGATCGGCGGCTTCGGGCCGTGGATGCCCTTTCAGGTGTTTTGCGCCGGCTGGGTCGGCATGACCGCCGGCTGGCTCGGCGCTTTTCGCCCGCGGCTGAGCCGTCATCGAATGCTGGAGTTGGCGTGTCTCTGTGCCTTCGGCGTCGCCTGGGGCTTCGTCTTCGGAGCGGTGATGAATCTCTGGTTCTGGCCCTTCATGGCCTCCGGCGAAAGCATTTCCTGGCAGCCCGGGCTGGGCCTCGGCGAGACCCTCAAGCACTACTGGTCCTTCTATCTACTGACCTCGGCCGGCTGGGACGTCTGGCGCGCCCTGGCGAACGTCGTCCTCATCCTGGCGGTCGGGCGGCCCGTCCTCGACGTCCTCTCGCGCTTCCGCGATCGCTTTCAGATCGAGCTGTCGTAACCCTTCGCTCTGCGTCCTTTCCGTTTGACACTCCGAGCTGCGGCCTCTAAGCTCGCCCCGGAAGGAGGCACACCATGCAGTCCAATGACATTCTCCTCACAGATCAGGACCGGCTCGTCCTTTCGGTGGTGCGGGACTTCGTCGAGCGGGAGATCATGCCCGTCCGCCAGCAGATCGACGACGACAAGGACCACGTGGTCGTGCGCGGGATACTCCGGGGGCTCTCCGGCCTCGGTCTAATGCGCGCGGGTTTGCCGCAGGAGCACGGCGGAATGACAGCCGGCGGCAGTGGCGCGAGCAATGTCACCACGTGCCTTGTGTTGGAAGAGATATCGCGCGCTGACTGCGGCATCGCCGTCGCTGCCAGCGTGACTACCTGGGCTCTGATGCCGGCAGTCACCGCCGGCAATGAGACCGTCCTGAAGCTGATGGGCGAGATGTTCGGCGGCGGCGAGCTGCGGCTCGGCTGCTTTGCCATGACAGAGCCTGCCAGCGGATGCGACATCGAGAACCTCGCGGTGCTGCACGGCCGGCCGATTCAAACCAGAGCCGTGTTGGACGGAGACGAGTGGGTCATCAACGGCGTGAAGCGCTTTCCTAGCAACGCCGGCGTCGCCGACATCTATTGCACCGTCTGCCAGACAGACCCCAGCCTCGGCGAGGAGGGCATCGCTCTCATCTACGTCCCGTCGCCGTGGGAGGGGCTGTCTTTCGGCAAGTTCGAAAGTAAGGCCGGGATGCAGGCAGACCGCAACTGCGACATCTACTTCGACAACGTGCGCGTGCCACGCCAGTATCGCGCCGCCGGCCCCGGTGACGATGCCCGTCTGATGAAGCGAAACCTCGCGCTCGGGCGGGTCGCCAGCGCGGCGATTGCTGTGGGCAACAGCCGTGGAGCCTTCGAGCGCGTTCTCGATTACACCGGCTCACGGGTGGTTCAGGGACGGCCCATCCGTCAGCACTCGATGTGCGCCGGGATGCTTGCGGACATGGCAATCGGAATCGAGACAGCGCGCGCCTATTACCTGCAGACCGCCTACATGCTCGACCGGCCCCACGAATACGGCGATGCCGACTGCGATATCATGCTCTCAAGGGCCAGCCTGGCCAAGGTCTACGCCTGCGACGTCGCGGTGATGGTGGCAAACCGGGCGATGGAGCTGATGGGCTCGTACGGCTACATGCGCGAGTTCGACGTGGAGAAGTACTGGCGCGACGGCAAGGAGATCCAGTTGTGGTTGGGTGGCGCGCAGCTCGCCCGGCTGGACGTCGCGCGTGGCTACTACGAGTTGTAGCTAGCGTTGCCCATCCCGCGGGAAGGGGATGTGCGCCGCGAAGGCCTGCCGGAAGTCCTCGCGCAATACGAGCTCGACGTGACGGATCTGCCGCGCCAGGCGGTGCGTCGCCTCCAGGCGCTCCGGGTAGACCAGCGCCAGCTTCGCCCCAAAGCCTGCCGTGTTGCCGACAGAGTGAACGCGGCCTCGCACCTCTTCGGGGACGACGCCGAGCGCAAGGAGGCTCTCGCTGCGCACGGCGCTACCGAAGCCGCCCGCGACGAATACGTCGTCGATTGCCTCCGGCTTGAGATGCGCCCCCGCCAGCAGCAAGTCGATGGTCGCGCGCACCGGCGCCTTCGCCAGTTGCACCTCGCGGATGTCGCGCTGCGTGACGACGACGTCCTCCCTGCTCCCGTCCCTTGATAGCAGGAAGCGGCGTCCGTCGCCGTCGTCCTGAACGCGCTCGCGGAGGTCCTGCGGCACGTCGGCAGGCACTCGTTGCGGCGCGACAAGCCTCCCCGACGGCAGGAGGAGGCCGCGTCGCAGCAGCAACGCTACGGCGTCGACGAGGCCGGAGCCGCACAGCCCGAGCGCGTCGGCGTCGCCGATTGTGTCTAGCTGCAGCCGGCCGTCTTCCTCGTCCACGCGCTCGATGGCGCCGGGAAACGCCGACATGCCGGAGTGGATGTGCACGCCTTCGAACGCCGGGCCCGCCGCGCAGGAGGCACCCGCCAGCGCCTGCTTCGAGCAGCGGACGACTTCGCCGTTCGTGCCCAGGTCCATGTACAGGGAGATGCCCGGCCGTCGCGTCAGGTCGAGGCCCATTACGCCGGCTACGACGTCGGAGCCGACGTGCCCGCCCACGCCGGGCAGAATGTGCATCTCGCAGCCGCCGAAACGCTTGAAGCCGATCTCTCGCGCCGGAAACGGCGG
>JALHUB010000150.1 GCA_022865685.1 Dehalococcoidia bacterium
CGGTGTTCCTCCCGGGCCAGGGCTGCTATCGCTGCCTCTACCCGGCGCCGCCTCCGCCCGGACTGATGCCGACGCCCGCCTCTGCCGGAGTGCTCAGCATCACGCCCGCCGTCATCGGGCCGATCCAGGCGATGGAGACCATCAAGCTCATTCTCGGCATCGGCGAGGTGCTGAGCGGTCGCCTGCTGCTCTTCGACGCCCTGGCGATGGAGTTCCGGCAGGTGCGCATCCGCCGCGACCCCAACTGCGCCGTCTGCGGCGACCATCCGACCGTGACGAGCCTTATCGACTATGATGACTTCTGCGGCATTGCCGCCAAGAGGAACTGAATTGCTGTACAACCGTCTCGTCGAGCTGATCGGGAATACGCCGCTGGTGGAGATGCCGTCGCTCAGTCCACGGCCGGGCATCCGCTTCTTCGCCAAGCTTGAAGGGCAAAACCCGAGCGGCAGCCTCAAAGACCGCATCGCCCTCTACATGGTCGAAGGCGCGGAAGAGCGGGGTCAGCTTCGCGCGGGCATGGCGATCCTCGAGGCGACGAGTGGCAACACCGGCGTGTCCCTCGCCATGATAGCCCGCATCAAGGGGTATCCCATCAAAGTGGTCATGCCGGACAGCGTCAGCATCGAGCGCACGCTTGTCATGCGGGCCTTCGGAGCGGACGTCATCCACACCGAAGGCGCCAAGTACACCGACGGCGCCATCGACCTCGCGAACCGTATGGCCGACGACGATAGCAGCTACTTCCTCACCAGCCAGTTCGACAACGCCGACAACCCCCTCGCTCACTATGAGACCACCGGCCCGGAGATACTCCGCGACCTGCCGGACGTCGACGCCTTCATCGCCGGCACCGGCACCGGCGGCACGCTGGCCGGCGTCGGCCGCTACCTGAAGGAGCGCCGGCCGGAGGCGAAGGTCATCTGCGTCGAGCCCAAGCCCGGCGATCTCATCGAAGGGCTGCACACCCTCGAAGGCTTCTCGCCCGGCGTGTTCGACGACACCGTCGTCGACGAGCACGCAGTCGTCGCCACCGACGACGCCTTCGCCGCCACGCGTGAGATGGCCCGCAGCGAAGGGATATTCGCCGGCGTCTCCGCTGGCGCTGTCCTCTGCGCCGCCCGCGCCCTCGCCGAGCGTGTCGAGCGCGGCAACTTCGTCCTCCTCGTCGGCGACGGCGGCTGGAAGTACCTTTCGACCGGCGTGTGGGCGCCCGCCGCCGGACGCGTCGACTAGCCCCTCGTGTTCGAGCTGCCCCGCCGCTACGCCGAAGAGATGATCGCCCACGCCCGTGAAGAGGCGCCGAACGAGTGCTGCGGCATCCTGGCGGGTGAGGGCAGCCGCGTCCTCCGGCTCTATCGCGCCGTCAACGCCGAGCACAGCCCCTACCGATTCGACATCGATTCGCGGGACCTCTACCGCATCCACGCGGAGGTCGAAGCGCTGGGCTGGGAGTTCGTCGCCATTTACCACTCGCATCCTCAGAGCGAGGCGTATCCTTCTCCGACGGACGTGGCAATGGCGCGCCTTCCGGGCCCCGGTGAGACCGTCGCTCTCTGGCCGGGCACGGTCTACCTCATCGTCTCCCCAGCCGGCCCCGGCTCGCCGCAGTTGAGGGCGTTCCGCATCGAAAAGGGCGCCGTCGTCGAGGAAGCGCTCGAACTCACCGGCTAGTCGCCATCTCCCTCGCTTTTCCCGCCCGCTGGGCTCTCACTGTCGGCAACTCGGTACCGATAATATCGGTAGGGATGCCCGAGCCGAGGACAGCAGTGAAGAAGAGCCGACAGCGACCACAGAGCCGCGACGAGCAGTCCGCCGTAGGCACGGCAAAACATTGCGTTGACATAAATCTCGATGAGATCTTGTCCAGCGCAGTGAACCTGGCCTGTGACATCCTCGGGACCGACACCGCGTCCATAGCGCTGGCGGACAAAGAAGGCACTCTCACCTTTCGCACCCAACGCGGCCTTTCGCCACGGTTCGCCCGGCGCTGGCGTAGGATGTCGAGCGAGGGTCTGACCGGTATCGTCTTCCGAACGGGGCAACCCTATGCCTCACCTGACCTTCAGACCGATGAGCACTACAGCGGAACGGCCCTGGCGCAGGAAGGCGTACGCGCCCTGCTGTTGCTTCCCCTGAAGACCGGAGACGAAGTGATAGGCTGCCTCTACGTTGGCCACAGGACTCCCCACGATTTCTCACCCGACGAGGTGCGGCTGGCGAGCCTCTTCGCCGACCACGTGTCCATGTCCGTCAAGAGCACGACCCTTCTCCAGCAGGAGCGCCAGCAGCGACAGCGCTCGGAGGCTTTGCTGGATGTGGTGAGCGCGCCCACCCTCAGCCTTAGCCTGAAGCAGGTCCTCGTCAAGCTGTGTCAGTCGATATTGAAGCTAACGGTCGGCGAGCGCTGCAGCATCTTCCTGTTCAATGGAGAGACTCACACCCTGGAACCGGTCATGTCGCTGGGACTCGAGGACCCGACCCTCTGGGAGAGATTCCGTGCCTCAGCGGGGCTGAGCATACCGGAGATTAGGGAG
>JALHUB010000151.1 GCA_022865685.1 Dehalococcoidia bacterium
GCACGCCCGTGAGCGCGGCGAGCAAGCCCGACGACGCCGCTTCCCGCGCGGCACGCAGCGCGTTCTTGAAGGCGAGGGCGTCGGCGCGGCCGTGCGCGACGATCACCACGCCGTTGACGCCCAACAACGGCACGCCGCCGTACTCGGCGTACTCCAGGCGGCGTCGCATCTCGCGCAGGGCGTCGCGGAGGACAAGGCCCGCCAGCCGGTACTGAAGCTTGCTTTCGACGACGCGTCGCACGCGCCCGAAGGCGAACTCCAGCAGCGCCTCGCTCGCCTTTACCAGGACATTGCCGGTGAAGCCGTCGGTCACCACCACGTCGACGCCCCCCGCGGTGATGTCCTTCCCCTCCACGTTGCCGACGAAGTTGAGCGGCGTCTTCTTCAGCTTCTCGTAGACCTCTTGCGCCAGGTCGTTCCCCTTGCCTTCTTCCTCGCCGATGTTGAGGAGGCCGACGCGCGGCCGCTGCAGGCCGAATATGCGCTCCATGTAGGCGGAGCCCATGTAGCCGAACTGGACCATGTACGATGGCTTGCAGACGGAGTTGGCGCCGACGTCGAGGATCAGCACGCCGCGCTCCGTCGAAGGGAAGATGGCGCCGATGGCCGGCCGCTCGATGCCGGGCAGTCGCCCCAGGTTCAGCAGGGCGGACGCCACGACCGCGCCCGTGTTGCCCGCGGAGACGACGGCGGACGCCCCGCCGTCCTTCATCAGGCGCATCGCGACGTTGATTGCCGCGTCGCGCTTCTGGCGCACGGCCTGCGCCGGCGGCTCGCCCATGCCGATCGCCTGGGTCGCTTCGACGATATGCAGCCCGGAGGGCTGCAGCGCGTGTCGGGCGAGCTCGTCCTCTATCAGCGCGCGCGGCCCGACGAGCGCGATCTCCAGGCCGAACTCGCGCGCCGCCTGCACGGCGCCGGCAATCGATTCGCGCGGAGCGCGGTCTCCGCCCAGGGCATCGAGCGCGATGATCATGCTTCTTTGCTCCTCACCCAATCGGTCTAGCTAGGAACTCCTCCCACATCCGTTGCCGCAGGTCGGCGTCGACGAGAATGTCCACGGCCGTCATCGCCATCGCCTTCGCGGCATCGATGAGCGCCTTGTCGCCTTCCTTCGAGCGCACCAAACGGGCGAAGTCGGCCGTATGGATGTTCACCTCGCGCGGCGCGACCCGTATCGACGGGTGGATCGTCGGCAGCAGCGCGCTGACGTTGCCGACGTCGGTGCTGCCCAGCGCCCGCGGCACAGGCGGCTCCTTGACGGCGCGTCCCAGCTTCGTCAGATTGCGACGAAACGCGTCCGCCATCGCCTTATTCGCCCGCAGCGGCGCGTACTCGACGTCGTCCCAGCGATACTCCATGCGGGCGCCGGTGGCCGTCGCGCCGGCCTCGAAGCAGGCGACGACGCGTCGCTTCAGGTCCTCCAGGTAAGCCTCGTCTTCGGCGCGTGCCAGGAAGACGGCTGCCGCATGGTGGGGCACGACGTTAGGCATCTGGCCGCCGTCGGTGATGATGCCGTGTACGCGGGCGCTGTCGCGGATGTGCTGTCGCAGGGCCGCGACGGCGTTATAGGC
>JALHUB010000152.1 GCA_022865685.1 Dehalococcoidia bacterium
GTGGTATTGGACGCAACCGAGGAGGGCTACACGTTCTACCGCAAGGAGGCGGTGGCGGCCGCCGCCGGCTAAAACGGGTATCATGGAGGTAAGGGTGGATGAGATGACACTGCTAGGACTGAGAAAGCGATGGCGCAGCATAGTGCGGCGTCGCCTGATGGGGCTGCGCGGCCGCATCGACCGTCGCATCGAGCGGCTGGACGAGAAGCGGCAGCGCCTGGATGTGAAGGTGGCGAAGACAGGCGCTAAGCCCGCGGTCGAGGAGCCGGTACCGGTCACAGGGCCGGCTGCCGCGGTCAGCGAGGCAAAGCGCCCTTCGCGCCGCCGTCCATCTCGCCGCCGCGGACCTTCCGCGTAGGTCGGGGCCGTCGGCTGGTGGCCGACCCGTAGCGCACGACGCCGGAAAGGCAGGAGCAACGATGTTTCCGCTGTTTCCGCTTATCCTGATTTCGTTCCCTCTGGTCTACCTCTGGTACGCCGGCTTCATGGCGTGGGCCCTGCGACGGACGCATCGCGGCGCTATCGACGCCGGACGTCTCCGCGACTGGCGGATCACCGCCTGGGCGATGGCGCTCCTGCCGTTCGCCGGATGCGCGGGTGCGCTGCTGATGGCGTCGCAGACGGAAAGCGCGGCGGCGCTTATCCTGTCCTTCTATGCCGCCGGCGCTTTCCTGCTGGCCGCGGGGTTGCTGGCGACCTGGGCCGGCGCGCCGACGTGGCCGCTACTGCTCCGACTGGCCGGATGGGGCCTCATCGCCGGCCTGACAATCGTTCCGTCGACGCTCGTGCTACTGCTTCCGTTGGTCAGTCTGCTGGCGTTCGTCGTGCCGGAGGACTATCGGCGCCGGCAAGCCCGGGCCATCGCCTGAGACCCATACCCGTACGCTGCCTCGAAGCCGACTTACTCCCGTTTTGCCTGAAGCATGGGACCCTCATTGACATTGAATGGGACTCGCCTGGCCTCCTGGCCCTCAATCCGCGCCACAATCACATACGTACCCGGACCGCTCAGATTTAGAGGCACGTTGGCCGCAAGCTGGAACCTTTGCTCTTGTCCGGCTTTGATGCCCGCCGGCCGCCCCACCTCCAACTGGGCACCGACCTTCCCGACGGGCTGCCCGTCTTCAGTCAAGAACTCGATCTCCACGTTATGACGCTGGTTAGTCTCGTTCCACGCTACCGAGAATGCCGCCGCCAGACCCACGGGCCGGGTCAGAGGGAAAGCGGTATTCACAGTCAATACATCCCAACCACCGCCCATGAGATAAAGCTTGCCGCCGATGATCTCAGCGTAGTCAGCCAGAATCAGCCACTCAACTTCCACTTGACACCTCCTGCGAATTGCACTACAATACCACTACAAAGTGTAGTGGAACGAGCCGAGCATGTCAATGCCGGATGTTGCTGACCTCCTCTTCGATGATGAGAACGAGAACAAGATGGCCGCTCACGGGCTGACTCCACGCAGGGTCCTCCAAGTGTTGGACAACACGCATATTGTCGTCCCGAACCGACGCCGCCGTCGCGCGTCGTTCCTCATCGTGGGAAGAGATAACGGTGGCGCGTCTATCAGCGTGCCGATCGAGCGGACACGCGACCCGCTCATCTGGCACCCGGTGACGGCCTGGCTCTCGAAGGACAGTGAGCGGCAGCAATTGGAGCGCAGGGAGTAGAAGCCGCTGTTGAGCGACCAATTGGTGGGGTGAGGCAATGACTGACAAAGAGCAAGAAGAACTGCAAAAACCCAAGACCTGGGACTGGGACCGAGCGGAAGCCCACCCCGGCCACAAGAAGCCGCGCGCTGTTGTGTCAGTGGCGTTCAACCGGGACGACTTTGACACCGTTGCCCTCTACGCCGAACGCGCGCACATGAAGGTCTCGGAGTTCATCCGTTCGGCCGCCCTCGGTTGCGCCGAAGGTAGGTATTTCGTTGTCTTGCCGAGCGCCGGCAGTCCAGGCGCCGGAAGCACAGTCACCCTGTTCCCTCCTCCCAGCCCCACCAGCGCGCCAGCGTCCAACGAGGAATTAACGGGAACCGTGATTCGCCGCTAACTGTCCTGACCAATGGCTATTAGTCGTCCTGCTTGAACGACGGCTTGCGCTTCTCCGCGAACGACCGCGGCCCCTCGTAGAAGTCGTGCTGGCCGATGAGCGTCACGAACGTCGCCCCTTCGATGCGGAAGCCCTCCTCCAGCGGCGTCCCCAAGCCGCGCATCACCGCCTCCTTGTCCGTGCGGACCGCCCCCTGCGGGAACTCGCAGATCGACTCCGCGAGCGCCGTCACCCGCGCCATCAGCTCGCCCGACGGCACGACCTCGTTCACCAGCCCGATGCGATACGCCTCCTGCGCGTCGATCCGCTTCCCAAGGATGATCAGCTCCATCGCGCGCCCTAACCCGACAACGCGCGGCAGCCGCTGCGTCCCACCGTCGCCCAGACCCACGTTCCAGCGACGGTTCAGCACCCCGAACTCCGCATACTCGGCGGCGATGCGTATATCGGCGCAAAGGGCGACCTCCAGCCCGCCTGCAAAGCAGTAGCCGTTGACGGCAGCGATGATCGGCTTGAAGATGTCGGCCTTGCGCGTGTAGCCCATGAGGCCGGGATGATCGTAGATGAAGCGGCGGACGTCGTGAGGCTTCTGCGGCAGGCCCCCGGAGCCGACCGTCCTCAGGTCGAAGCCGGCGCAAAACGCCTTGTCGCCGGCGCCGGTGATGACTGCGACGTACGACTCATTGTCGTCGCGGAAGTCCTCCCACACGGCCACCAGCTCCGACGCCGTCGGCGGGTCGACGCAGTTCATGGACTCCGGCCGGTTGATCGTTATGTAAGCTACGCGGTTACGCTTCTCATAGAGCACGTTGGGCATCTTCGACACTCCTTCCTGTTTACCTCGCTTCCCGCATCATACGGCCTTTGCGGTACCCGTCAATCGGTGGTAATCTTGGCGCGCCCGCCTTAGAATAAGGCAGGAGCGGCAGACATGCCAATCATCACGATCAGCGGCAACATCGGCAGCGGCGCCACCGAGATCGGCCGCCTGGTGGCCCGGCAGCTCGGCCTCGACTACGTCGACAGGGAGATCCTGACAGAGGCCGCCCGTGCCCTGGGCGTCAGCGAACGCGACATCGCCGGCCGCGACGATGGCTCGCCGCCGCCGACTCTGCGCGAGAGACTGGCCACCTTCTTCCAGGACTTCCTCGAACGCTCAGCCGTCGCCGGCGCCGCCGACCCGCTGATGGCGACGGGCGGCCTGGAGACCCTCATGGCGACCACGTATCGCGAGGCGGCCGCCCTGCCGGCGGTCGGTCGGGAAGAGCTCACCGACAGCCGTTACAAAGAGGCGATCACGACGATCATGACCGGCCTCGCCGTCAAGGGCGGCGTCGTCATCATCGGCCGCGGCAGCCAGGCGATCCTGCGCGGCCGGCCGGACACGCTGCACGTCGCCGTCACCGCGCCCTTCGCCGTGCGCGTGCAGCGCATCGCCGAGCGCGATGCCGTCCCGCCGGAGAAGGCGAAGGGCATCGTCGAAGAGAGCGATAGGGGCCGCCTGGACTACCATCACAAATACTTCAAGATCGACCCGACCGACGCCAACCTCTACGATATCGTCGTTAACACCGCAGGCATAAGCCACGAAGACGCGGCGCAACTGATAGTCGCCGCGCTCCGCTGTAAGGTGCCGGGCGAATGAGCGCGGACGGGCGGGGCTAGGGATGGCCGTCGCGGCACTCGTCGTCCTGGCCGGTTACCTCATCGGCGCCATCCCCGTCGCCTACATCGCCGGACGCCTGAAGGGCATCGATATCCGCCGCTACGGCAGCGCGAACGTCGGCGCGTCGAACGTCTACCAGTCGGTCGCGCACTGGGCCGTCGTGCCGGTCGGGCTGGCGCAGATCGCGCTGGCGATGGCGGGAATCGGCCTGGCGAAGCTGCTCGACCAGGACCTGAGCGTGCAGGTGGCCGCGGGCGGCGCGGCGCTCGCCGGCGCCTGCTGGTCCGTCTACCTGCGACTCGCCGGCGGACGCGGTATCGGCGCGTCCATCGGCTTCATGCTGTTCCTCACGCCGATAACGCTGGTCGTCTTCATCGTCGTTTCGATGGCGGGCGTGTTCGCGCGAAACGTGCCCCTCGGCGTCGGAGCGGCCATTGCCGTCGCGCCGCTGTCGTCGCTAGTCGTCGACGGTCCGGGCGCGATCGCCCTCGGCTGCCTCTGCATGGCGATCATCATCTTCACGAAGCGATTGCTAGCTATTCCGGGCGTGCGCGCGGAGGGCGTGTCGCGACGCGAGGTGCTGCTCAATCGCCTGCTGTTCGACCGCGACATCCGCAACCGCGACGAATGGGTGCGCAAGGGGCTCGACAGCCACAGCGGCAGGGCGTGACCCCCCAACCGATAGCGACGCATCGGCAAGGCAACAGGTGTAGTGCAGGACTTCAGTCCTGCCGTCATCCTTGTAGAGCTGATGTAACGTTCCGGATTTCAGTCATGGGCAATTCGGTCTGCCCGTTCTTATGCCCCAGCCTTCAGGCTGGGGTGGAGGTATCAACACGCCAGCGTAAACGCTGGCGCATCATGGCCAAGCTCTCAATGAGCGCCTAGAACGAGTCCGGAAGCAAGTAGCTATCGCCCCACGTCTCCAGGTGTTCCCGCTTCAACCGCTCGTACTTCTCGCGATACGACTTCGACTTTAGGGGCGGCGTCGTCATGATGACGGCGTCTTCGTTCGTGTCCGTGTAGTAGCGCAGCCGGACACCGACGCTGAGCAATCCGAACTTCTCGTAGAGGGCGCTGGCGGGCTCGTTGTCGCGCCGATACTCCAGCGTCACCGACTCCATGTTCTCGGCGAAGGCGACCTCCGTCGCGGCCAGCAGCAGGAGCCCGCCCGCGCCCTGGCGCCGAAACGCCTCGCGCACCGCAATCGTCACCACGTGCGCCTGGTCGACCATCAGCCATACGCCAACGAGCCCGACTATGAGCCGGCGTGTCGGCGGCGACTCCTCCTCGGCGCGCAGCAAGCGTCGCATCGCTTTGCGCAGCCGCGTCCGCAGCGACTTCGGTTCGACGCCGGCCTCGCCCTCTTCCCCCTCCTCGACGAGCACGAAGTAGCGCGCCAGCCGGTTCTTCAGCTCGCGACTGTACGCCGTCTGCGGCCACATCGACGGGAACGACTCCCGCTCGATGTCCATGACCTGCGGGATATCGGCAGAGACCATCGGGCGGAGAACGTAGCGGACGCCCGTTTCCTTCGCCCGCGGTTCAGCCTGTTTCGTCCGTGCCACGAGCAAATACTATCACACGACCGGAGCGGAAGCAGTTGCCCGCGGGTCACGTCAGCCTCCACGCGCTGAGCGACGGGTCGTGCTCGCACCGCGATAAGTACTTTATACTGAGCTAAGCAACGCGAACGTGCAGCGGACTGAAAGCGGTCAGGGTTAGTTGGAGGACAGCTTGAAGACGGAGATATACGAGGTAGACCCGTTCACCAGCCGCAAGGACAAGCTCATCACGACCATCGATAGCGACTATCGCTTCGAGCGGCAGGACGAGATATTCATCGACGGCGCAAGGTCGATGAAGGTGCGGGTAATCAACGTGGTGGTGAGGCTTGCCGGCGGGGACATGGAACGCGAACTGCTGGTGATGAAGCTGTAGGCCGAGGGCGACTACTCCATCGCGCTCGGCATCTCCGAGAAACCGCGTTCCTGGACATCGGCTGCGCCGCCGACGGCGGTAGGATCGCTGCCGCGCTCCGTGGACAGACCAATCATTTCGATGCTCCGCCCGTTCACCACGACGAATCCGTCATCCCATGCGAGCCCGCTGGCGCCCTCGTGCACGGTTCTGGCTTCGGTGACGGCCAGGAAGCTGTCGAACAGCTTCGGCAGCGCTATGGTGAGGTCGGCCTCCTTGACCAGTTGGATATTCCCGACGATTCGGAACGGCGGCGCAAAGACGACCATCCGTTGTTTTGTCTTCTCCACGTGGTCAAGGCGATGCAGTTCGTTTCGCCTCGCCTCGGCCTCGGGCGTAGCTAGAGAACGCCCCATGACAACGGATTGTTTGTCGATGAAGAAGGGGCCTTCAGCCGCGATAACCTCCTGAGAAGTCAGAAGCTGGCGCACCCTGACGTCCGCCAACTGCAGGTGGGTCATTTCCGGGTTGTTCAGCAGGTCGATCAGTCGGAGGCGTTCGTTGAGCGCGCGACAGCGCGCGACGATCGAATAGTCCTGCGTCACAATCTCCACATCGGCCAGCGATGAGTCCGGATCCACTGCCATGTTTCCCTCATCCGCGTCGTGGATGACAAAGAAGAGCGAGCCCAGGCGGGCCGCCAACGAGCAGCCGGCCCAATGAGTTCATCGGCTTTGACAGGGGACGCAACATCGGCAGATTCCCCTACGACTGCCCTCGCTTGTCAACGCCGCCGCGGATGCCGTACGATCCTCCCGAACCCGTCCGCACCTCGCGCCGGACGGCTGGTAGTTTCGCCCGTCTATCACCTGGAAAGGCCTGACCCATGCGTTCCGATCAGATAAAGAAAGGCTTCGAGCGCGCGCCGCATCGCGCCCTCCTGCGCGGCACTGGCGTCATCCGCTCCGAGGCCGACTTCGACAAGCCGTTCATCGCCATCGCCAACTCCTACACCGACATCGTGCCGGGTCACGTCCACCTGCAAGAGGTCGGACGGATCGTTAAGGAGGCCGTGCGCGCAGCCGGCGGCGTGCCCTTCGAGTTCAACACCATCGCCGTCGACGACGGCATAGTCATGGGGCACTTCGGCATGAAGTACTCGCTGCCCAGCCGCGAACTCATCGCCGACTGCGTGGAGACGATGGTCGCGGCCCACTGCTTCGACGCCATGGTCTGCATCCCCAACTGCGACAAGATCGTCCCGGGCATGCTGATGGCGGCCATGCGCCTCGACATCCCGACGATCTTCGTCAGCGGCGGGCCGATGCGCGCAGGAAGGCTGCCGGACGGCCGCGTCGCGGACCTGATCAACGTCTTCGAGGGCGTGGGTGCCTACAGCGCCGGTCGCATCAGCGCGCAGGAGCTTCGCGATCTCGAGGTCAACGGCTGCCCCGGCTGCGGCGCCTGCGCCGGCATGTTCACCGCAAACTCCATGAACTGCCTGACCGAAGCTATCGGCCTCTCGCTGCCCGGCAACGGCACCATCCTTGCCGACAGCGAGGAGCGCAACGAGCTCTACCGGCAAGCGGCGCACCAGATCATGAGGCTACTCGAAGCCAACCTCACGCCGCGACAGCTCGTCACGCCGCTATCGCTGGACAACGCCTTCGCGCTGGACATGGCGATGGGCGGCTCGACGAACACGGTCCTCCACGGGCTCGCCCTGGCGCACGAAGGCGGCATCGACTACCCGCTCCAGCGCATCAACGAGATGTCGGCCCGCGTCCCCCACATCTGCAAGGTCGCGCCCGCCAACGACGTTCACCTGGAGGACGTCGACCGCGCCGGCGGCGTGAGCGCCATTCTCAACGAGGTCAGCCGCAA
>JALHUB010000018.1 GCA_022865685.1 Dehalococcoidia bacterium
GCCGACCGGCTGCGATTTCCCCAACCCTCCGAACCTGCGACCGAGCGTAACCGCAATTATACGCGGTCGATTGGCCTCGTCTGTGTCGCTCTCGAGGGCGTCGCGGCCCATAGAGCTTTCAGCGACTGGCTGTGGGCTGACCACATCTGGGCCTGCAACCCTACAGTCCGCGTGACAAGCAGCCTCCGGTTTGATAGTCTACAGGTAGAGGAGTCGCCGAGCTCAAGGAGGGGCTGATGCCGCTGTTCTCGTCCCCCAGGATAGCCGTCATGGAGCTTTTCGGCGTGCTCGGCGCGCCTTCGCGCACGGTGGAGAACATCCGGCTTCTCCAGTCGCTGCGCGAGAACGATGCGGTCCGCTCCGTCGTCATCGACATCGACTCGCCGGGCGGCACCGTCGCCGCCTCCGACTACCTCCACCGCTCAGTGCGCAAGCTCGCCGAGAAGAAGCCCGTCATCGCCTTCATCCGCGGCACAGGGGCGTCCGGCGGCTACATGGTGAGCTGCGCCGCGACCAGGATCGTCGCTCTGCCGACGGCGATCGTCGGCTCTATCGGCGTCATCTCCGTCCGGCCGCTCGTGTACGAGCTGCTGGACAAGGTCGGCGTCAAGGTGTCGGTGACCAAGTCCGGTCGCCTAAAGGACATGTGGTCAGCCTTCCGCGAGCCGACGGAGGAGGAGAAGCAAAGGGAGCAGGCGCTGCTGGACGAATTCTACGAAACCTTCATACGGGTGGTGGTCGACGGCCGCAAGCTGCCGCCGGACGACGTCCGCGCATTGGCGACGGGCGAAGTCTTCACTGCCGTCCGAGCGAAGGAGATGAACCTCTTAGATGAGCTGGGCGATCTGGATACCGCCATCGACATGGCCGCTGAGCTGGGCAAGACGCCGCGCAAGGTCCGGTATGTCAGACCGAAACGCAACCTGCGCTCGCTGCTGATGTCGCGATTTGCGTCGGCGCTGGTCGAGGAAGTGAGCCTGCGGCTGGAGCAGTCTCTCCGGCCGCGCATCGACTATCGCAGACATCCCTAGTCCCCGAACTGTAACAATTCCTCAACACTTTTCTAACCGGACTTCGGCAATAATTTAACGCATCGCCGCAGAAAATCTATGTAGGCGCGTTGCGCGCCGGTTACTCCAAAGGAGGCTAGATACATGTTCAACCGGATTCGTGCCAGCCGTTTCCCGGCGGGACTGGTCATCGTGGCGCTCATCGCCCTGTTCGCCTCGACGATGGTCGCTTGCAGTTCTGACAAGTCCAGCGCCGAGCAGAGCCCGTCGCCGACGGCGCAGTCCCAGTCGACGCCGTCGACCGCCACAAAGGACGAAGGCTCGGTGCCTGATCTATACGATAGCGTTCGCCCGTCCGTCGTGCGCATCACCAGCATTAGCACTACCCGCACGTCCTTTGGCACGCAGCAGAGCGAAGGCCTGGGCTCCGGCATCATCCTCGACACCGACGGGAACATACTGACCAACTACCACGTCGTCGAGAGCGCCAAAGAGCTGGTAGTGACGCTCGGCGATGAGTCGAGCGCCAGCGCGCAGATCGTCGGCACCGACCCGGCAGGCGACCTGGCGGTCATCAAGGCGGACTTCCCGTCGGACATCAGCCTCTCGCCGGCCACGCTCGGCGATTCCGACCAGATCCGCGTCGGCGAGTCGGTCATCGCCATCGGCAACCCGTTCGGCCTCGATGGAACGGTGACGGAGGGGATCATCAGCGGTCTCGACCGCACGCTGGCCGAGCAGCAGAACCGCCCGCTGCGCGAGCTCATCCAGACCGACGCCGCGATCAACCCGGGCAACTCCGGCGGGCCGCTCGTCGACTTCAGCGGCGAGGTCATCGGCATCAACACCGCCATCGAGAACCCCTCCGGCGCGGACGTCTTCTCCGGCATCGGCTACGCCATCCCCATCAATGCGGCGAAGCAGGAGCTATCGCAGTTGCTGGCCGGCAAAACTATCGTGCATGCGCGGCTGGGCGTCTCCGGCCAGACGATTACGCCCAACCTGGCCAAGGAGCTGAACCTGGCGGTGAACGAGGGCGTGTACGTCGTGCAGGTTGACGGCAGCGGGCCGGCAGGCAGTGCGGGTGTGCACGGCGCGGAGAGCGCGGGACAGAACACGCTGACGGTAGCCTCGGGCGGCGACGTGATTACCGGCATCGACAGCGCCACGACGGCGAAGTTCGACGACCTGGCGACTTACATCGACACCAAGCAGCCCGGCGACAAGGTCACGCTGCACGTCGTCCGGGACGGCAACAAGATGGACATCGACGTGACGCTGGGGGAGTGGCCGAACCCGTAGCGAACGACACGAATCAGGCCTGCTGAGAGGCGTCGGACGCGGGTCCGTCGCCTCTCTCTATGTCTAGCGATAGCCTCGCCGTCCCCTCTGGCGGGACGGCGCAGGAACTCGGGGCGTGGCTCCCCCGGCTTTCGCGCCTTAGTAGTCGATTCCCGGGACGGCCGGCAGGTCGCGTTGGAAGGGGTGCTTCACCTCTCGCATCTCCGTCACCAGGTCGGCGAACTCGATGAGGCGATGCGGCGCCTTTCTCCCCGTAATGACTACGTGCACGCTCTCCGGACGGTTGCGCAGGACGTCGAGGACTTCGTCCAGCGCCAGCCAGTCGAACGCGAGCGGGTAGGTCAGCTCGTCCAGTCTAACGACGTCGTAGGCGCCGGACGCGATCTCCCGGCGCGCTCGCCGCCAGCCGACCTGGGCCATCGCCTTGTCCTTCTCGATGTCGTCGGAGAGCCAGGTGAAGCCGCGACCGACGGCAGTGAACTCGGCGCCGATCTTCTTGACCGCCTGCCGCTCCCCGTAGTCGCCGCCGGCCGCCTTCATGAAGGAGAGCATGAGGACGCGCAGCCCTCGCCCGCGGGCGCGCATCAGTATGCCGAGGGCGGCCGTCGTCTTTCCCTTGCCGTCGCCGGTGTAGACGATGACCAGCGACTTCTTATCCGCGGCGTTCTTCTCGACCATACGCTTCCTCCCGCTGACACTGCCGTGATTCTAGCAGGCGAAGGCTGGGCATGGCGAGCAATCGGCATTTCTTAGGCGTCTGGGGGTTGCAATATCGGTGGGAAGACTGTATATTTATTGGTTGACGTGGCGCTTCTGCCTCTGCTATACTTAGCCTGGTTGCAGATAGGCAGAAGACCCCCTTTGTCACCAAATTCCCCACAAAAGGATCAATGGTAGCTTCCGTCCTTTGACCACAAGAGACTGCGGACTTAACGGCTCTTGAGGAGAAGACTAATATGACAATCTCCAGGGAAATAGTCCGTGCGGGTGATCGTGTGCCCCGCGTCGAGAAGTCCTACGCCCGCATCGCCCACGTGCTGGACCTGCCCAACCTTGTGCAGGTACAGTTGGACTCGTTCCGCTGGTTCCAGGTGGAGGGCCTGCGGGAGCTGTTCGACGAGATATCGCCCGTCCAGGACTTCACCGGCACCCGCATGGAGCTACGTTTCGGCGGCTATGAGTTCGGCGAGCCGAAGTACTCCGAGCTGGAGTGCCGCGAGCGCGATGTCACCTTCGCGGCGCCGCTGCGCGTCTGGGTCTCCCTCACCGTGAAGGAGACCGGCGAGGTCAAGGAACAGCTCCTCTTCATGGGCGACTTCCCCCTGATGACCGACCAGGGCACCTTCATCATCAACGGCGCCGAGCGCGTCGTCGTGTCGCAGCTTGTGCGCTCGCCGGGCGTCTACTTCACGCTCGAAAGCGACCCCAGCAGCGGCCGCGACCTCTGCGCCGCCAAGCTGATCCCTAACCGGGGCGCCTGGCTGGAGTTCGAGGTCAGCAACAAGGACATCATCTCCGTAAAGGTCGACCGCAAGCGCAAGATACCGATAACCACGCTCCTGCGGGCCATCTCCACCGAAGACGGCGTCACTGACGACACGCAGCTCGGCCTCGATGAGCAGATCCTCGCCCTCTTCAAAGACATAGACGTCAACCCGGACCACCATTACATCCAGTCGACGCTGGAACGCGAGTCGTCCAGCAACAAGCAAGAAGCCCTCATGGACTTCTACCGCCGTCTTCGCCCGGGCGACCCGCCCACGCTGGAGAACGCGCGCGGCCTGGTGAACTCACTCTTCTTCAACCCGCGTCGTTACGACCTGGGGCGTGTCGGCCGCTACAAGGTCGACAAGCGATTGAGCCTCGACGTGCCGCAGGCGACTCGCACGCTCACGCCCGAGGACCTGCGGGCGATCGTCGCCGAGATGATCCGCATGACCAACGGCCAGGGCCAGTCCGATGACATCGACCACCTGGGCAACCGGCGTGTCCGTGCTGTGGGAGAGCTGATCCAGAATCAGTTCCGCATCGGCCTCCTGCGGATGGAGCGCGTCGTCCGCGAGCGCATGACGATCACAGACCCCGATCAGGCAACGCCGAGCGCGCTCATCAACATCCGGCCCGTCGTGGCCGCGATGAAGGAGTTCTTCGGCGGGTCGCAGCTCTCGCAGTTCATGGACCAGACGAACCCGCTGGCGGAACTGACGCACAAGCGGCGTCTCTCCGCTCTTGGCCCGGGCGGCCTCTCTCGGGACCGCGCCGGCTTCGACGTGCGCGACGTCCATCACAGCCACTACGGCCGCATCTGTCCCATCGAGACGCCGGAAGGCCCGAACATCGGCCTTATCGGCAGCCTGGCGACCTATTCCATCATCAACCAGTTCGGCTTCATCGAGACGCCCTACAGGAAGGTGGTCAAGGAGCTGCGGGCAGACTCGCCGGAGCTCGTCGGGAAGACGGTCCGCGAGCCGCCGACCGCCAAGAAGGGCAAGCCGCTGGCCGAGAAAGGCGAAAGCGTGACCCCAGCGCTGGCGAAAAAGCTGGCCGCGCTGGCGCCGGCGACGGTCGCTATCCAGCCCTACGTCTCGAACGAGATCGTCTATCTGTCCGCCGACGAAGAGGAGAAGTACGTCGTCGCCCAGGCGAACGCCATCCTCGACGAGGAGAACCACTTCGTCGAAGAGAAGGTGGAGGTCCGAATCGGCGACCGCTTCCACATGGAGCTCCCCGAGCACGTCGACTTCATGGACGTCTCGCCGAAGCAGATCCTGAGCGTTGCTACCTCGCTCATCCCGTTCCTGGAGCACGACGACGCGCCGCGCGCCCTCATGGGCTCCAACATGCAGCGCCAGGCCGTGCCTCTGCTCTGCCCCGAGGCCCCCATGGTGGCGACGGGCATGGAGGCCCAGACCGCGAAGGACTCGGGACAGGTGATCTGCGCCCAGGGCGACGGCGAGGTCGCGAGCGTCAGCGCGCGCGAGATCCGCGTCCGCTACGACTCCGGCGAGGAGAAGGCCTACCCCCTGATCAAGTTCGTGCGCTCCAACCAGGGCACGTGCATTAGTCAGAGGCCGATCGTCAAGAAGGGGCAGCGCGTCGTGAACGGGCAGCCTGTCGCCGACAGCTCATCGACGGACGGCGGCGAGCTGGCGCTCGGCCAGAGCGTGCTCTGCGCCTTCATGAGCTGGGAGGGCTACAACTTCGAGGACGCCATCGTCATCTGCAAGCGGGTGGTGGAGGACGACAAGTTCACCTCCATCCACATTGAGAAGCACGAGACCGAGGCCCGCGATACCAAGCTGGGCCCGGAAGAGATAACACGCGACATACCGAACGTCGGTGAGGAGAGCCTGCGCAACCTCGACGAAGAAGGGATCATCTCCGTCGGCGCCGAGGTCGACCCCGGCGACATCCTCGTCGGCAAGATCACGCCCAAGGGCGAGACGGAGCTGACGGCGGAGGAGAAGTTGTTGCGCGCAATCTTCGGCGACAAGGCACGCGACGTGAAAGACACGTCGCTGAGGGTGCCGCACGGAGAGAAGGGCAAGGTCATCGACGTCCGGGTCTTCTCCCGCGACGACCACGACGAGCTGCCGGCCGGCGTAAGCCGCCTCGTCCGCGTGGCCATCGCGCAGCGGCGCAAGATCATGGAAGGCGATAAGATGGCCGGCCGCCACGGCAACAAGGGCGTCATCGCGCGCATTCTGCCCGTCGAGGACATGCCCTACCTGGCCGACGGCACACCCATCGATATCATCCTCAACCCGGTCGGCGTACCCAGCCGCATGAACGTCGGGCAGGTGCTGGAGACGCACCTCGGCTGGGCGGCGGAGACCCTCGGCTTCCGCGCCGTCTCGCCGGTATTCGACGGCGCCGACGACAAGAGGATCGAGGACGCCCTCGGCCGGAGCTGGCTCGCCGTGATGGCGGGCGCGATACGCGCCGAGTCGGACGGGCACGGCGACGGCAAGCCCTACGGCACCAAGGTCGACGTTGAGAAGCTGGAGCCGTGGCTGACGGAGCGCGGCTACGTCACCCGCGACGTCATGGACGACGAGAACATTGGCGCCGCCAAGCGCGCCTGCCTGGAGCTCTGGCTCGAGGAAGCGGGCGAGAAGAAAGTCCGCGGCCTGCCGCTGGAGACGCTGACGCAAAGGGCGGAGCAGGTTCTCCGCACGAAGGGCGTCGCGCCGCCGATATTCGGAATGCAGACGCTGTATGACGGTCGCACGGGCGAGCCGTTCAACCAGCCGGTGACCGTCGGCTACATCTACATGATGAAGCTGATCCACCTGGTCGAGGACAAGATCCACGCCCGGTCGACCGGCCCCTACTCCCTGATCACGCAGCAGCCGCTGGGCGGCAAGGCGCAGTTCGGCGGCCAGCGCTTCGGAGAGATGGAGGTGTGGGCGCTCGAAGCCTACGGCGCCGCGCACATCCTGCAGGAGATGCTCACCGTCAAGAGCGACGACGTCGTCGGTCGCGTCAAGACCTACGAGTCGATCGTCAAGGGAGAGAACGTGCTGGAGCCGGGTGTCCCGGAGTCCTTCAAGGTCCTTGTGAAGGAGCTCCAGAGCCTGGGTCTGGCTGTAGAAGTACTGAATGAGGATGAAGAACGGGTAACCTTCGTCGAGGAGTCAACTGAGGTGCCGGAGCTGGGCATCAACCTCCAAGGGTTCGAAGGGGAGGACTTGCTAAGTGCTGGAAGTTAACGATTTTAACGCTGTACGAATTGCCCTCGCATCGCCGGAGCAGATCCGGTCCTGGTCGTATGGGGAGGTGCTGAAGCCGGAGACAATCAACTACCGGACGCTGAAGCCTGAGAAAGACGGCCTCTTCTGCGAGAAGATCTTTGGCCCTACCAAGGACTTCGAATGCTACTGCGGCAAGTACAAGCGCGTACGATACAAAGGGATTATCTGTGACAAGTGCGGCGTCGAAGTCGCGCGCAGCAAAGTGCGCCGCGAGCGCATGGGGCACATCGAACTTGCCTCGCCGGTGAGCCACATATGGTTCGTCAAGGGCACGCCCAGCCGGCTCGGCCTGCTGCTCGACATCTCGCCGCGAAGCCTGGAGCGCGTGCTCTACTTCGCCCAGCACATCATCACGTTCGTCGACGAAGCGGCGAAGGAGCGGGCCGTCGAGCGCATGCACGAGGAGATGGAGCGCGAGTCACTGGAGCACGAGAAGCCGTACGTCGAGCGCATAACCGAGATCGAGCTGGCGCGCGACGAGGCGATCGCCAAGCTGGAGGCGGACCGCGACGAGGCGCTGCTCGCCCTCGAAGAGGACTTCCCCACGCAGGTCGACGCCATAATGAAGCAGGCCTCCGACCTGGAGAGGTACGTGAACGGTCGCATCGGCAAGGCCGCGACCAAGGACGTCAAGCTCGGCGACCAGCGGATCATCGCCAAGGGCGAGGCTGTGAAGCCGGAGGCCCTGGAGAGCCTGAAAACGCTCGCCGGTGAGCGCGTCGTCGCGCTGGAGAGCGAAGTCGCCGAGAAGCGGGCGGAGATCCAGTTGAAGGCGGAGGTCGCGTCCCAGGAGAAGCAGATGGCCGCCGCCACGGAGACGGAGCCGCTGCGCAAGAAGATGCAGGAGGAGCGGGAGGCTGCCGCCACCTCTCTTCGCGAGAAGATGGTGGACCTGGAGGACATCAAGGACCCCGTCACCCACGACCGCATCACCCTGCTCACCGACGCGAAGTTCCGGGAACTCCAGGACAAGGTCGGCGACGTCTTCACCGCCGGCATGGGCGCGGAGGCCGTCTACTCGATGCTCCAGCGCCTGGACCTGGACAAGCTCGCCGAGCGGATGCAGACGGAGACGCAGTCGAGCAGCGGCCAGCGACGCAAGAAGGCCGTAAAGCGGCTGCGCGTCGTCGAGTCGCTGCGCAAGAGCGGCAACAAGCCGGAGTGGATGGTCTTCACCGTCCTGCCCGTGTTGCCGCCTGACCTGCGCCCGATGGTCCAGCTCGACGGCGGACGCTTCGCGACGAGCGACCTCAACGACCTCTACCGTCGCGTCATCAACCGCAACAACCGGTTGAAGCGGCTGCTCGACCTGGGCGCGCCGGAGATCATCATCCGCAACGAGAAGCGCATGCTCCAGGAGGCCGTCGACTCACTAATCGACAACGGCCGCCGCGGGCGCGCTGTGTCCGGCCAGGGGAACCACAAACTGAAATCACTGTCCGACATGCTCAAGGGCAAGCAGGGGCGCTTCCGCCAGAACCTGCTGGGCAAGCGTGTGGACTACTCCGGACGCTCCGTCATCGTCGTCGGCCCGAACCTGAAGCTGCATCAGTGCGGCCTGCCGAAGAGAATGGCGCTGGAGCTGTTCAAGCCGTTCATCATGCACAGCCTGGTCGCCAAGGGCATGGCGCACAACATCAAGAGCGCCAAGCGCATCGTCGAGCGCGGGCGGCCCGAGGTGTGGGACGTGCTGGACGAGGTTATCAAGGGTCGCCCGGTCCTCCTGAACCGCGCGCCCACGCTTCACCGCCTGGGCATCCAGGCCTTCGAGCCCGTCCTCGTCGAGGGCAGCGCTATCCAGATTCACCCTCTAGTGTGCGCCGCCTTCAACGCCGACTTCGACGGCGACCAGATGGCGGTCCACGTGCCGCTGTCGCGGGAGGCCGTCGCGGAGGCAAGGCAGGTCATGCTTTCCACGCACAACCTGCTCCTTCCCTCCAGCGGCGAGCCGACCGTCGCGCCGACGCTGGACATCGTCCTCGGCTGCTTCTACATGACGATGATCAAGCCGGGCACCCGCGGGGAGTACCGCGAAGGGATCCCGCCCCGGGGCGTCTTCGGCAGCTTCGAGGAGGCCAAGCTCGCCTACGAGCTGAACCTGATCGACCTCCAGGCGCGGATAAAGGTGCGCGACCCGCGGACCGAAGGACAGTTCGTAGAGACGAACGTCGGCCGGGTTATCTTCGATGAGGTGCTGCCAGCCGAGCTGCCTTTTCACAACGAGGTAATGGACAGGAAGGGACTCAAATCGCTGGTTGCGGAATGCCACCAGCAGCTGGGCAGCGAGGGCACGGCCGAGGTGGTCGACAGCATCAAGCACGTGGGCTTCACGTTCTGCACCCGGTCGGGCGCAACCATCGCCATTAACGACATCAAGACGCCGGTCGAGAAGGCGCAACTGCTGGAGGAGGCCGACGCGCGCATAGCCGAGATCGACGACCAGTACGCAATGGGACTCATCACGGAGCAGGAGCGCTACAACGCCTCTGTGGCGATCTGGAACGAGACCACAGATAAGGTGCAGGCGGCGATCCAGAACAGCCTCGACCGCTACGGCTCCGTCTACTTGATGGCGTCGAGTGGCGCCAAAGGAAACATCACCCAGATCCGCCAGATGGCCGGCATGCGCGGCCTGATGAGCGACCCCTCCGGCCGCATCATCGACCTGCCGATCCGCAGCAGCTTCCGTGAGGGGCTCAGCGTGCTGGAGTACTTCATCTCCACGCACGGCGCCCGCAAGGGCCTGGCCGACACGGCGCTGCGTACCGCCGACAGCGGCTATCTCACGCGGCGCCTTATCGACGTCGCTCAAGACGTGATCATCCTCGCAGACGACTGCGGCGCGCAAAGCGGCGTCTGGCTGGCCGAGCCCGCGGACAAGGGCGTCCTGGAGCCTCTGCGCGAGAGGATACTCGGTCGCAGGGCTGCTGCCGATGTCGCCGATCCGCAGACCGGCGAGGTCATTATCGAGCGCGATCAAGAGATCGACGAAGAGAAGGCAGAGCGGATCGAGGCCGCTGGCATCGCGCGGGTGCTCGTGCGCTCGCCCCTGACTTGCCAGACGCGTCGTGGCATCTGCCAACTCTGTTACGGGCGCAACCTTGCCCGCGGCACTCTTGTGGAGCTCAACGAAGCCGTCGGCATCGTCGCCGCCCAGAGCATCGGCGAGCCCGGGACGCAGCTCACGATGAGGACGTTCCACACCGGAGGCGTCGCTGGCCTCGACATCACCAGCGGCCTGCCGCGCGTGGAGGAGCTGTTCGAGGCACGCATCCCGAAGGCGCATGCCATCATCTCCGAGATCGACGGCATTGCGGACATCGTCCAGGACGGCGAGTCCCGCTGGATCAAGGTCACAAGCTCGGAGTTCTACAGCGACCATTACGAGCTACCGAAGGGCGCGAAGCTGCTCGTCGAGAACGGCGACTGGGTAGACCAGGGCGCGGTCCTTGCGAGAGCGGAGGTCAAAGAGGCCAAGGCGGCCAAGACCACCAAGAAGGCAAAGACGGCCAAGGCCGCCGAGGAAGTCGAACAGGCCGAAGAGGCCGAAAAGGTCGAAGAGACCGCCGTCGTTCCCGAGGTCGTGGCGCGCATTGCCGGCCAGGTCAACATCGAGAAGGGCAAGCGCCTTTCCCTGGTATACGAGGAGAAAGAAGAGCGCGAGTACCCCGTTGCGGCCATGGCTCGCATCCTCGTCGACAACGACGAGGCCGTGCACGCCGGCCAGAAGCTCACGGACGGCTCGCTGAACCCGCAGGACGTGCTGCGCATCATCGGACCGGAGGCGGTGCAGAAGTATCTCGTCGAAGAGGTGCAGAAGGTCTACCGCTCCCAGGGCGTCAACATCAACGACAAGCACATCGAGGTGATCATCCGCCAGATGCTGCGCAAGGTGCGCGTGGACACCCCCGGCGATACCGGCTTCCTGCCCGGCGAGCTTGTCGACCGCTTCCGCTACGAGGAGGCGAACGCCAAGGTGCTGGCGGAGGGCGGCGAGCCGGCGACGGCCGTGCCGATCCTCCTCGGCGTCACGAAGGCGTCGCTGAGCACGGAGAGCTTCCTCGCCGCGGCCTCCTTCCAGGAGACCACGAGGGTCCTCACCGAGGCGGCGATCAGCGGCATGACCGACAGGCTGGTCGGACTGAAAGAGAACGTGATCATCGGTAAGCTTATACCCGCCCGCGCCACAATCGAGCTGCCGCCGGAGCCGGTCAGGCAGTTCTTCCTGCCGGGCCTGGACCGACCCGAAGGGATGCCGCCCGAGCTGGCGATAGCTCTGGGCGAGGACGACGGGGAAGAGGAAACGCGCGAGATCGAGCTGGAAGCGTTGATGTCGGAGCCGTCAGAGCCCGGCATGGCTGTGCCGGTCGCCGAAGACGAAACGGTGCGTCCGCCGGACATTCCCCAGACGTACTTCGCGGAGCCTGACGAGCCCGACGAGGCGGACAAGGCCGACGAAGTGGAAGAGCTGGAGGAAGCGGAGCCCGAAGAACCGGAGTCCGGGCCGGACGGAGAACAAGGATAACAGCCCTACCGCTCTAGAGATGAGAAAGCCCCAATCATTGGGGCTCTCTCATTTGGCGGGGAAATAAGCCTCGCGCAGGCCCGGGCGGGCGGGCAGAGCGAGGACGTCCTAATCAGAAATCATCGGCGTCGGGCCGCCGTCTTCTTAGCCTTTCTTGCCATCGCGACGCGGGCCGGGCGCTCGGCCCGTCGACTCATCTCAGCAGCCCGCGCTCTCAAGTAGTACTCAGCCGCCGCTTCCAACATACCTGGTCCTCCTATCGCCCTCGCCGCCGACGGCGTCAGCGGCAGCGAGCTTCACGTCGCCTGCCTGCCCTTGCGCTTCTCCGGCGCCAGGACGTTGAGCCGAAGCAGGCTGAATATCTCGTCGGTATCGACGCTCGGGTCGATTGCCTTGTGCAGTTGCAGTCCCCGGTACAGCGCCATCAGCAGGTTTGCCATCGCCAATGGGTTCGCCTCCAGGCGCATCGTTCCCTGCTCGATGGCGAGGCGGCAGACCTCGGTGAGAGCCTGCCGGAGCATCGACCGCTGCTCTCGCACGCGTGCCTGGTGCCGCGGGTTTCGCAGCGTCTCCGGCCAGATCTCGATGTCCAGGCGGGCCCAGTGCTCGAAGTCCGGCCTGAGGAACTGCCCCCAGAACCTATCGCCCAGCACGGTCAACGCCTCGGCGGCCTCTGACGTCTGGGCCTTCGCCTCGTCGATGAACCGCATCTCCTGCTGCGTGCGACGCTCCGCGACCGCATCGATGAGGTCGTCTTTACTGTCAAAGTAGCGGTAGACGGCGCCGGGACTGAGCTGCGACTCCTCGCAGATGTCGTGCATCGTCGTCTGGTGGAGTCCCCTGCGGATGAAGCACGTCTCGGCTGCGTCGAGGATTTCCGCTCTGCGGGCCTCCAGGTGGGCCGTGCTCATCTTCGGCATGATCGTCCTTCTCCGTGTTAGCCGGCCGGCGGGGCTGCCGGCTAACAAGCGTTCGCTTTTAAAAACGAGCGTTCACTCTCCTAAAATAGGATGACGCCGGTTAATTGTCAATACCCCGGGCTGACTGTCAACGGACCTACCTGCGGGCGGGCAGGTTAGGAAACGGATAAGCGGATGGTGGTGCTGCGGCGGCGGGTACTGAGCCCCGCCGCTACAGAGAGAACGCCGCGCATGGAAGCGGCTCGGGAACGGAGTCCTGATCCTACAGGAGGGCGAGACGCCCGACCTACGCGGGCGGACGTCTAGCGACGCTTGGTCGCGGGAAGCTGCGCCAGCTTCTGCGCGCAGGCCTGCGAGTACGCCTGCAAGCCGCAGACGGCGCAATCACCCTGACGGCAATCGGGCGTTGTCTCGCCGGCGAGGGCCTTGCGCCACTCCCCGCGCAGGAACGCCTCGCTGACGCCGGTATCGATGTGCGACCAGGGCAGCGTCTCGAACTCGTCGCGCTCGCGGCAGGCGTAGAACGAGGCGTCCAGCCCTGCCTCCGACAACGCCCTCTGCCAGAGCGTATAGTCGAGCAGCTCGTTCCAGGCGTCGAAGCGCGCGCCGAGCTGCCAGGCCCGATGGATGACCTTGCCCAGCCGCCGGTCGCCGCGCGAGAGCATCGCCTCCAGGAGGCTCTGGCGCGTGTCGTTCCAGGAGAAGGCGATGCCCAGCCGCTTCAGGCCGCGTCGCAGGTAATCGTGGCGTTCGTCGATCTCGTCCGCGGCCGTCCGCCCGACCCACTGGAACGGTGTGTGCGCCTTGGGGATGAATATCGACGTGCTGACCTTGACCTGGGCACGGCCGCCGCCGTGTCTCTGCCGGCCCGCCTCTCTGACGGCGGCTGCCAGGTCGATGATGCCCTGTATGTCCTCCAGCGTTTCTGTCGGCAGCCCGACCCTGAAGTACAGCTTGACGTTCGTCCAGCCGTGGGCGAAGGCCGTCTCC
>JALHUB010000153.1 GCA_022865685.1 Dehalococcoidia bacterium
TCCCCATGGCGTATTTCCTGCCCCTCTTGATGTACTTGTCGGTCAGCTTCGCCTTGCAACGGATGGTGTCTCCCGGCCTCACAGGGACGCCGAACTCCAGCTTCTGCCCCGGGTTGATCGCCCCCGGCATCTTTATCCATATATCGGGTGGGGTGGTCGCGAAGACTATGGGGACCACGATGGTGGAGGGAGCGATTATCCCTCCGAACTGCGAATCCTTTGCGGCTTCCTCGTCACAGAACACCGGGTTGCAATCCTCGGTACCCTCGACATACTTCGCTATCCTTTCCGCGGTGACGGTGAAGGGCATCGTCTCGTACTCCTCACCGACCTCCAGTTCGTCCCAGCTCCGCTGCTGCTTGTCGTGCAGGAAGAAATCCCTCTCGAACCATTCCGGTAGCTTTTCCTCCGGCATAGCCCTTCTCCCTTTCGGCCTGACCCGGAATCTCTTTTCCATCGAAGATAGGAAGCTGCTTTCAGATGGGAACAGGATAGCAGGTGACGTAATTGCGGGTCAAAGTACCGCGAGAAGTGGGAGCCTCGCAAGTCAGGTACTCGCCCAACCCTTCGGCATCATCTGCTTCTGTGTTGATGCCCACGGTGCAGACGCCGTACAATCCGGTAGTCAGATGTCATGCGGGCAAGACCGCAGGATTCGTCCTCGCAGAGCGCCATCTTAGTAACCCCCTGAAAGCCATAAGCAGACAGCCAACTCAGTTTTCCAGTTTTTGTTTTTCCCTAATATCTAGAAAACTGGAAAACTGGCGACGCTTCGGTGATTCCCTACGCCCTCCGGCGTGCCCGCAGTTTCTCGAGCAGCTCCGCATCGGTCGCTTCGACGTCAAACCCCTCCGGGAAAGGGGGGCGTGGCGGTTCGCCGATGCCTTCCAGGACCCGCGGGTGCTGGTAGTAGGCCGGGTAGAGGTACAACAAGATGCCCATTATGAGCATGGGGTCAAGCTGGGCTTCGACTACCTTTACCGCGGCTTGCGGCGCCATTCCCGGGAGGCCCTCCGGGTGCTGGGAAAGAGTCGTCTCTCGCAGTGCCTGCACTGCCGCCTCCACCGGCGGGCCGAGCAGAGGATCGGCCTGGAGCGCGGTGGCCACGGCGGCTGAAAGGCCCAGGGCGCCTGCGCCTGGAAGGTCTCCCGACGCGCTCGGCGGAATCAGGAGGTCCAGGAGAGTCTTCATGAAGTGGAGGTCGTTTAGGGCCGCAGGTGTTTCGGTCATGCCTAATCGAAGAGTGTTTCCATCTTCTGCTTGATGCTATCTGCCACGTAGAGCGCGAACGCCTGAATCGTCGAGGTGGGGTTGACCGCCCCGTCGGTCACGAAGACGCTGCCATCCACGATGAAGAGGTTCCTCACGTCGTGCGCCTGCCCCCACTCGTTGACCACCGAGGTCCTCGGGTCCCGGCCCATCCGGGCCGTCCCCATCAGGTGCCAGCCCGCCTCGCGCATCAGTGGCTCCGCAACTGTCTCAACCGCGCCCGCGGCCATCAGTGCCTCCTTTGCCCGCTCAACCGCGTGCGCCAGCATCTTCCGGCTGTTCTCGCTTAGCCGATAGGTGACCTTCGGGGCCGGGATCTTGTGGGCGTCCGTCAGTTCCGGGTCGAGGGTGACGGTGTTGGTTTCGTCCGGCAGATCCTCGGTGATGCAGAGCAGCATCCCTGCGTGGTCGTAGAGCCGGGCGAACGCCCGGTGGTGGTCCTCGCCCCAAGGAACGAGACCGTGGAGCGTTCCCCACAGCGCAGTCTGTGCCGGGCCAACACTCCGTATCGCCTCGAACGAGTACCCCCGCACGAACCCCCGCGAACGGTCGGTCCGGTAGAACTCGTGGCTCCAGAACAAGCAGCCAGTGGGGCCGCGGCGGCCCTGGAGCGGTTCCTCGAAAATACCCATGACCACGGCATACGGGTGGAGCATCAGATTCTTGCCCACAAGACTGCTGCTGTTGGCCAGCCCCTCGGGGTGTTGCCTGCTCCTGGAGTTAAGCAGCAACC
Organism: Dehalococcoidia bacterium; assembly: GCA_022865685.1. Lineage (GTDB taxonomy): Bacteria > Chloroflexota > Dehalococcoidia > DSTF01 > JALHUB01 > JALHUB01. Next base: position 2,003 of record JALHUB010000153.1, read on the forward strand.
GCGGCGTGCCGACGCCGTTGCACGCCAGAACCACGATCTCGGCCTTCTGCTCCTGCAGTTGGCCCTCCGCGTCGTAATACAGGACCCCGTCGGCCATCCCGTCCGCCCGCACTGTGATCTCACGCACGCGGCAGCCGGTGCGCACCTGCACGCCCTTCCGTTGAGCCGCCGGCCAGTAAGTGATGTCTGTGCTGGCCTTGGCACCCTGCGCGCAACCGCTGAGGCAGGAACCAACGTTGATGCACGCCGCTCGCCCCTCATATTCCTGCGACAGGACGGCGCTATCCGACGGCCACCAGTGCCAGCCGAGTCTCTCGAAGCCGGAGGCGAGAGTGTTCCCTACCCTGCCGAGCGGTAGCGGCTGCAGCGGCGGTTCGTGGTACGGGTACGCGGGGTCGCCCGCCAGCCCCGAGACGCCCATCATCCGGTCGTTCAGCGCGAAGTAGGGTTCGAGGGTCCGGTAGTCGATCGGCCAGTCCGCACCGACTCCGTCCTCGGTCTTCACCCGAAAGTCGCCGGGCGTGAGCCGGGGGAAATGCGCCGCCCACAGGATGGTGCTCCCCCCCACGGCGTTGAACATTAGCGGCGAGATGTCGGAGTCCTGCTCGTTCACCGGGTAGTCGGCGGGCAGCCTGCGCACGTTCGGGCTGGTTGAGAACTCCCTCATCCCGCGAGCTTCCCAGTCCAGCCCGTTGCTCGGGTAGTCCTGTTGCTTCATCCATGGGCCCTGCTCGAGGCACAGGACACTCATGCCGGTGTCGGCGATGCGCCAGGCGAAAGCCGCCCCCGAAGCACCCGCTCCGATCACCAGCACACCCACCGGCTCGTTCAGCATGGCGCCATCCTATAGCAGACCGTTTGGTTTATGCTTGCTCATCTATCCAGTATTCGGTGCCCATCCAGTAGAGAGGCCCGACGAACGACGCAGGCACACTCTCGTTCGGAAGAATCCTGCTTCGCCGGGGGCCTAGGGTCTGTCCCACACTTTGGGCGGGCTCGCGTTAGGGCTGCGCCACACCCGTCACAGAACGATGCGGTCTCGCGGTTCTCGTGGCCAGAGGAAGGGCACCGCATAGCACCCCGCCCTTCCCCTGCGTCCCCTCGCAGGCTTTCGCGGATGGGGTGATCTTGCGTCAGACTAGGGGCAACGTCAAGTGCGACGAGATTTTCCGATTCGATAGGCCCCTGTAGGGTCCCAATATCTCACACAGCCCGTCGGCTCAGACTGATGACTCACGCTCGGGATGCCGCGGTTTGAGCAGGGGGACTGCGATCAGGAACGGCCGATGGCGAAACTGCAGAGCATGTGCCTATCACGCAGAGGGTCGCGGGCTGCCCTCTACAGTACGGATGGGGTTTTTGGCACCCCACACCTACGCCGGCCTCTGGCTCCAGGCCGCCGGCGAGTACAGGGACAAGGGCGGCATGCCCCGCCGCGCCTCGTCGACGGTGTCGAGGAGGGTGTCGGCCTCCACGTCATTCGCCCGCCTTCGCCCTCGACTCCCGCTCAGCGAAACCGAATACCCCCTTGGTCATCGTTGCCGTCTCCTCGGAGTTCCTCGTCCCGTAGACCTCCGCACGCAGCTCGTGCACCCTCCGGTTGTCGGGCTCGGCGGCCGCTGCCCACTCAATTACGAGGCAACTGAGGCGCAGATTCCCCTGCTCCATCAAGCTGCGGGCCCGCTCTATCAGGGCGGGTACACCGCCTGCCAGCGCGGCTATTTCCGCCCCCTGTTCTGCCTCCGGCGCCGGCTTCAAATGGGACGGGTTGAAGTCGTACCAGCCGCCGTACAGCCGCCAGATGTTTCTCACTACATACTCCGGCTCATCATAAACAGTCTGGAGGAAGGGACGATCCTTGAGCTGTTCCGGTGGCTTGACGGTGTGGATGATGGTGTCGAGGGTTGCCCCTTCGTTCATCAACGCCACCGTCTGATCATGTAGCGACTGCAGAAACTCCGCCGTGTCGAGCAGGATCTGGCGCACCCTGTCCTGCCCCACGACGATGATCCCGTGCCCAGGCGATAGCACCTCCGCGTTAAGCTCCGCCATCTTGCGCAGCGCCTGCACCCACTCGGCGCAGTAGCGCTGCACCTTCTGTGGGTTGCCGGCATTTGGCACCGCCCAGATGATAAGGTCGCCGGAGCAGAGCACCTTGCGCTGCGGCACCCACACCCATGTATGGTCATCTGTCTCACCCCGTGCGTGATACAACTCAAAGGAGGTGTCGCCGACGGTGAGCACAGTTGACTTGTCATAGGTGGTATCGGGGTAAACGTAGGAGGTCGGCCAGTCAACCGCCGCGCCTAACTGCCGGCTGTTGATCACCCCGTTGTATCCGGCAGTCAGCTTATAGCGATCAAAACGGGCCGCTATCGCCTCGTGCCCGACGACACGCGGTTGTTCCCATCCTTTTCCCTTGGCCTCTTCGGCGAACGGTGGCACTCCGAACACGTGGTCAACGTGGCCATGCGTGTAGACTGCGGTATGAAGACGAGACTCTGACCACTTACGGATCGCCTCGTGCACCGCTGCCGGCGACGGTATGGCGAAGGAGCCGGTGTCAATCAGGACGAGGCCTTGATCCGTCTCAAAGGCAGTCACGTTGCTGAAAGACTTGTAGAATAACGTCCGGTCGGCTATCTCCTCAATGTCATCGACGACTTCGAATGGATGATGCTGGTAGGTTGTGGTCTGGCCAGTCCAAAGCTTCTCCGCCAGATCTCTTACCAGACCTTTGCCGACCGGCGGTCCCGGAACGAAGGGCTGTGCTGTCGCGAACGCTGGTGCGGCTTGTGCTGCTTCCCTTGTCGCCTTCGCCGCGTCCTTCTCTTCCGTACACGCCATCAGCCCGACGCTCGCCGCCCCAATAGCGACCACGCCTGCCTGCAAGAGCTTCCGTCGCGAGAGCCGGTTTCGCATTAGCTTCTGGCTTTCAGACGCGGATTCCGCTTGCATCGGTTTCTCCTTTCGGCTAGCTGACGTCGCCGCCATAGAGTTGTCGTCGAGCATACGGCCCACCTTGGGGGTCGTGTCAATGGCCCCGCCGCCTGAGGCCCGGTGCCCCATTCAGGGCATAGCTTGAGACAGCCCCTGAACCAACTCGCCCACCAAGGCGATAGCGCAGAAGACCAAGACAATGAGCGGAAGAAACACCAGTACCGCCCGCTCGCCGCGGCGGGCGACGGCGACGGCTGCGGTTACGCCCGCGAGCGCGCCGACCAGGAGCCCGATGAAGCCCACCCGTGGGGACCACGGCAACCAGTGGTCCGAGGCTGCGAGAGCGACCCCCGGCAACACGAGCGCGGCGAACGGTATCAAGAGCCGAACCGACCACCAGCCAAGCGGCGTGCGAGGCAGCAGATGAGTCCTTGAGCGGCGATGGCGTGTCGGCGTGCTTTCCACGCGACGACTATCTCTGCTGGCCCTCGTTGGCGCAAGAGCCTGACGACGCGAAACGGCTGGCGTACAAGGGCTGGCTGACGGCGATGGGGATACCCCTGTCGCCGCACGCCCGCTTGACGATGGCGACGAGAGACCTGGAGGGCCGTGAGGGATTCGAACCCTCGACTCCCGGATTAAAAGTCCGGAGCTCTGCCGCTGAGCTAACGGCCCCTATCGCAATATAGAAGACCCTTTGAACGCCTGTCAAACAAGAAAGGCGGGCAGGATGCCCGCCCTACGCGGTCGAAAGAAGAGAGGCCTCTACGTCTCCGTCAGCGGCACGCCCTCCCGACACAGCGGACACTCCGACGCATCGTACGACGGCACGACCAGCTCCAGACAGGCGAAGAACGGCAGGCCAAAGTCAACCTTCCCGCCCGTCCTGTCGACGAGCACGGCCACGCCCACAGGCTCGCCGCCGGCGCGTCGCACCGCGTCGATCACCTGGCGGATGCTGCCGCCCGTCGTCTGCACGTCGTCGACGATGAGGACGCGCTCGCCCGGGTTCACGCGAAAGCCGCGCAGGAAGCGACGCTCCTCACCTACCGTCTCGGCGAAAATGCCGCGCACGCCGAGCTGTCGCGCCACCTCGAAGCTGAGGATGACGCCGCCCGTCGTCGGGCCAGCCACGAGCTCGACGTTACTGCCTCGGAAGTGGTCGGCGATCAGCCCACAGAGGCGCTGCGTGTAGGCGGGATACTGGAGGACCTGGAACTTCTCGAAGTAGGTGCCCGAGTGGCGTCCCGACGTGAGCTTGAAGTGCCCCTCGAGGACGGCGCCGGCCTGACGCAGCATCTCCAGGAGCTCTTCACTCAAGGCGATTCCCCCTGCGTGCCTAGCGGCTGCACCGACGGATCGGAGACGAGGCCGAAATTGGAGAACGGCCAGTAGGATACCCAGGCGCGGCCGACAATGTCTTCCTCCGGCACAAACCCCCAGCTACGCGAGTCGTAGCTATTGTTGCGGTTGTCACCCAGGACAAAGTACTGGTTATCCGGCACGATCTCCGGGCCGAAGTTATAGTTCGGCCGCTCCAGTATGTACTTCTCGTCCAGCGCGCCGCCGTTGACAAAGACAAGCCCATCTTTGACCTGCACCTCGTCGCCGGGCTCACCGACTATGCGCTTGATGAAATCGCGCTCCGTCTGACTTGGGAACCGGAAGACGATGACGTCGCCACGCCTAGGCGCCCGGAAGACGTAGCGCACCGGATTGTCGCCGGCATCGTAGAAAGGCAGGATGTCCAGGAAGCCGAGGTCAACCTTGAAGTAGACCGCCTTGTTCACCAGTATGTACTGCCCGTCGTGCAGCGTGCCCTCCATGATCGACCCTTCGACGCGGAAGTTCTGCACCATCGCCCGCACGCCGACGAATATCAGCAGCGCGAGGATGACCGTCTCTATCAGATCGCGGGCGAGGCGGCCCAGGCGGATGCCGAAGCGCATCTTCCTTTCGACCGGCAGTGCCCGCCCCTCGGGCATCCAGGGCGGGTAGGTGGTCCGCAGGCGCGCATCGGACCAAACGAAGTCCGGCGACGCAGCCGCGGCGCTGTCCCGCGAGCGCGACGACGATGAATGGCCGCCGGGATAGCTTCTATCCGGCGACCACGCCGAATCCCTCGTGGGGGCCGCGTACGGGTCGGGAGCGGGCGGCAGCATCGGCGTCGGCGTCGGCGCCGGCAGAGAAGGCCATTTGGCCTTCTCTCGCGTGATGTCTTCGGGATTAGCGGAGGGGTTCTCCGGGGGTTCTTCGAGCATATTTGTGGTAATGATTATAGCATCCCTATACCTTATCTAACTATCGGCGCCGCTTGCCGTTACGTCAAGAAGCCGTGAAGGCCGGGACGAAGCTGGCCGTCGTCACGGCTCGTCCTGGTTCGGTGCGAATTAGACCGCTCCGGCGGCGGCGAATCCACCGTTCTTCTGTTAAAATTGTGACCACGAACTCGAATTCCGGAGGTGCAGGCTGCCCCGCGATAGCCTCCAGACTAGCATCGACGACTCCGCGCTGCTGACGCGAGCCAGGACGGGCGACCTCGCTGCGTTCAACGTCCTCGTGGAGACGCACCAGGATGCCGTCTACGGCCTCTGCTTACGCATGCTCGCTTCCAGCCATGCCGCCGAGGACGTTACCCAGGACGCCTTCCTGGCAGCCTACCGCCGCATCGATAGCTATCGCGGCGGCGTCTTCCGCGCCTGGCTGCTCCGCATTGCCGCGAACGCCTGCACCGACGAGCTGCGACGTCGCCAGCGCCGTCCCCAGGTGTCTCTCGACGACGTGACCGGCGACGGCTCGCCCCTCGACCTGCCCGATGAATCCGAGTCGCCCGAGGAGAGCCTCCTCCGCACCGAGTTGAGCCGTCACATTCAGGCGGGCCTCATGGCGCTCTCTCCCGACCAGCGCGCCGTCGTCGTCCTCTGCGACGTGCAAGGCCTCAGCTACGAGGAGGTCTCGGAAGCGCTGCACATCTCGCTGGGCACCGTCAAATCGCGCCTCAGCCGCGGCCGCGCCCGTCTGCGCGAACTCCTCCTGCGACGAAGGGAACTTTTGCCCCATCCATTTCGTCATACTGTTTGAAGCCTGCTGTTGGCCGGGCTTCGGAAAAGAGGAGGACCCAGTGAGGCTTCTCGGATTCCGCCGCCATCCCGTCAGCGAGGAAGAGCTGTCAGCCTACCTCGACGGTCGCCTGCCGACCGCCGCGCAAGAGCGCGTCGACGCCCATCTCAAAGCCTGCACGGACTGCAGCCGCAAACTGGAGGAGACGCTGTCGCTCGTTGCCGAGCTGCGCCGCCTCCCCCGGGCGACGGCATCCCGCTCGTTCGCCATCTCGCCGGAGCTGGCGGCCGCGACCCGAAGGGAAGCAGACCGCGCACGCCAGGACGAGAGGGCGACCGCCCGGCGCGCCTACCTCGGTCTCAGCGGCGCGACGGCGGCGGCCGCAGTTCTCCTGATCGCCGTCCTCGGCGTCGAGCTGGCGCCGTCCCTCGGCGGCAATGGCGGCCCGGCTTCCACCACGCCGAGCAGCCGCGAGGCCGTAGGGGTTACGGCTCCTCAGGGCAGCGGGGAGGCCGATAAGGCCCTGTCGGGCGGCGAGCCGGACGAGAATCTCGCGCCGGAAGCGGCGGCGCCGCTGCCGAGCACCGCTGACGAACAAGGTCGCTCTTCCGCGAACGCCACGCCAGCCGTCGCGACACCGTATGATGCCGCTGCGGCGGCGCCACAGCAAGCCCAGCCCGTCGCCAAAGAGAGCTCCCACTTGTTGCTGTGGATCGTCGAAGGAGCGGCAGGCGGGCTAATCGTCGGCTTCGGCGCATCCGCCTTCTGGATGCGTCGACGCTGGATTCAGATCAACCGGAGCTAGCACCAAAGGAGACCAATGCCATGAAAAAGCGAATCGCAATCGTCGCCCTCATCGTTTCCGGCCTGCTCGCCTTCCTGGGCACCGCCTGCGAAGGCGACAAGATAACCGTCGCTTCACCGAACGGCAACACATTGCAGGGCATCACCGTCAGCGGCGAGGGTAAGGCGACCGGCCAGCCCGACATCGCCATTCTGTCGCTGGGCATCAGCACGCTTCGCCCGACCGTCGCCGAGGCGCGCAACGAAGCCGCGTCGACTATGCAGAAGGTGATCGACTCGGTCAAAGGCAACGGCGTCGCGGAGAAGGACATCCAGAGCGCGCAGTATAGCATCTACCCGGAGTATGACTACTCCATCGTCGCCTCGCAGAAGCTGCTGGGCTATCGCATCACCAACACGGTCACCATCAAGGTGCGCGACATCGACAAGACAAGCGACGTGCTTGACGGCGCGACCGCGGCCGGCGGCGACCTGACGCAGGTGCAGGGCATCAGCTTCACCATCGATGAGCCGGACGCGCTGCGCGACCAGGCCCGCGAGGACGCCGTCAAGGACGCGAAGGCCCGCGCTCAGCGCCTCGCCGACACCGCGGGTGTCAAGCTGGGCGACCCGATCTCGATCACGGAGGGCAGCGTCTCGTCGCCGGTCCCGATGAGGGATGCCCTCCTTGGCGGAGCGGCCGAAGCCAATACGGCGACACCCATCCAACCCGGCGAAATGGATATCGACCTGACGGTGCAGGTAGTGTTCGCCATCGAGTAATCGCGCCAGTCGAAGCCGTTGCTTCGACGGACAATCATCCGTTCGACACGATGAAGAAAGGATGCCGAACATGAATCGCAAAGCAACAATCGCCGCCCTGTGCGCCGCCGCACTTGGCATCGCCGTCGCGCTGGCCGCCTGCGGAGGTTCCGACAGCGCCTCCGACGGGGCCCTATCGCCGGCAATGGAACTCGAAGCCGGGCAGAAGACGGCGGGTGGAGCGCCCCTCGCGGCCGCCGACGCCGCCGGCGCCTCGGCCGGGGAGA
>JALHUB010000154.1 GCA_022865685.1 Dehalococcoidia bacterium
CGGCGGTCGCATGCTCCCGCCCAGCAGCAGGAGAGCCAGCGCCGGGATTACCAAGACTAGTGCTACCTTTGTCCATTTCACGGCTCGCATCCCCCTTTGCTCAAATCCTACGGTGCCGGGGACTCCGTTTTCTGCGCTACTACTTTCCCGGGTTGCCCGGCCTTGCTTGTTGGGCCCGGCCGCACCGGCAAGGCCATCGCCGAGCCAGCAGCCCCGAACCGAGGCCTATTGTCCTCCTTGACTGTAAAGGGTAGGGAGAGCAGCGAAGGCGCTGCTCTCCGCCAACCTGGATTCCCTACCGATGCCTGGCCCGGCGGAGGTAAACCCCGCCAAGCGAGGCGGAGACTGCGCCGGCCGCGGCCAGCAACCATACCGCTGTGCTCGCCCAAGGGATGCCGTCGGGGCCACTGCCGGTGGCGGGCGGCACTACCTGGGGCATTGTCCCGCCGCTCGGTGGTGGTGGTGGCGGCGGTGGTGGCGGCGCTGGCTCCCCCGGCTCAGATGGCGCCGGTGTGCCGGTGGGCGCCGGCGTGGGTGTCTTTGTCCACGCCTTGCGGGTGGGCGTGCTCGTGGGGCAGGGCCCCGTGCAAGGAGTCGCCGTAGGCGTGGCCGTCGCCGTGGCCGTTGGCATGGCCGTAGGAAGCGGCGTGGGTCCACTCTTGTCGACGTCGGCGCCAAAGCACGGCAGTACGGGCTCAGTCCCCAGTCTTGGGTTGCAGGAGCCCAAGGCCCCCAGGTCCGAGCCGTAAACGGCGCCGTTTGCCAGGCTCATGTGGTCGACTCCCCCGCCGGTGGCCGTGAACGTCACTGCGAAGATGGGGAAGCTCACTCCGGGACCAGTCGGCGGGAAAGGCCCTTCCCTGGTGCCGCAGGCGATCGTGGCCACGCCGCCGGTACACGATGGCTCGGATTGGCCGAAGACGTTGCACGTAAAGCCGGCGCCAACGTCAGGAACGGTGGGGCTACCCTGGCCCAGGGTTGCGCCCAAGTTGAGGTCCGGCATGTCGTCTTCCGTGCACGGTGATGCCTTGTTGCAGTTCTTGTTCACGCACGAGTTCAGGTTGGGGTTATAGAGCACGTCGAACTGGAACGCCGCCACGGCAGTGCCGGGACTGGTGAGGCAGACGGCGATGTCGTGCTTCGCGCCGACGGCTACATCGGCAGTGTCGTCCACCGGGTTACAGGGGCTAGTGCCGTGCCAGGGATCGGCGTCGATCTCGGCGTGGAAAGCCGACACACCGGGCGTGGCGGTGACTATGTGAGCGTACGCCCGTTCGCTAGAGCCGCCCCCACTGAATCGGGGCACTGACGTTGCCACCACTGTCAGAATAACCGCTAGAAAAGCTAGAGAAATCCAGCGCCAGTGTTTCATTTCTCTCTTACCTCCTGGCAGACTTGTGTGTCTTCACGGGCATCCCTCCCTGCCTCGAGGGGCCGCGCGCCCCGGCTTGTGAGAGTCCAACCTGCTTGATGGGACAACACATGCTCAGGGCAGTCTAGACGGACGCCCTACGAATGCGCAAGACACTTAAAGGTTGACTTGGGCGCGCAGACCATACCAACGCCTTACGTATAACGCATCATAGGGCGCTAAGTCAACAGTACAGCGAAAAAAGTCTCTCCCGGCCTCTCGGACGTATCCGCTGAGCGCTTGTTGGGCAAGAAAGGCGGCGAGCCTAGTGAGGCCCGCCGCCTTGGTTACGTGCTATGCCCGTCTGTTAGCGTGTCGCGCGGCGGAGGTAGA
>JALHUB010000155.1 GCA_022865685.1 Dehalococcoidia bacterium
GATCAGCGGCGAGGACGTCGACGTCACGTCGCTTGCGCGCCGCCTGCGCCTCGGCGACCCGCCTGTTGTCGCGCGCGTGGAGCACGATACCCTCCTCCTCGATCCGCGCACCGTCGCCCCCGCCGACGATGCGGCCCTCCTCATCGCTCTGCGGACTACCCTAGGCTCGGCCCCACTCGCGTAGGTCGGCGTCTCGCCGACCGAATTCTGCCGGCGGAGCGGGCAAGACCTGTCCGCCTCTGGAGGATGCCCGCTCTACGCGAAAGAGACGCAAGCGCATGCAGGGGGCTAGCCTCGGTGCTATAATTGAAGCCAAATGATCACCAATCCTAGCACAAAGCGCGAAGCCGTCCTCTCCGAGCCGATGATCGGCTGCAAGGTGCGCTGCAACGTCTGTCACTGGCGCTGCGCTATCCCCAACGGCGCCTTCGGCGTCTGCCGCATGCGCCGCGCCGTCGATGGTCGCATCGAGCTCTACAACTACCCGGGCATCGCCTCGGTGAACAACGACCCGGTGGAGAAGAAGCCGCTCTTCCACTTCTACCCGGGGTCTAGCTGTCTCTCGCTCGGCTCCTGGGGCTGCAACTTCCATTGCAGGCACTGCCAGAACTGGGAGATATCCTTCGCTTCGCCGGAAGAGGCGCAGCGACTCTCCCACGACCTCGCCCCCGCCGACGCCGTGACCCTCGCGCGGCAACTCGGCAGCCAGGGCATGGCGTTCACCTACAACGAGCCCGGCATCTGGCTGGAATACGCCCTCGACTGCGCGCGACTGGCGAAGGAGGCCGGCCTGTACACTGCCTTCGTCACGAACGGCTTCAGCACGCGAGAGGCGCTCGACCTCATCGGCCCCTACCTCGATGCTTTCCGTGTGGACGTGAAGGGCTTCAGCGACGACTTCTATCGCGACCTGGCGAAGGTCGGCCGCTGGCGCGACATTCTGGATTCGACGCGCTACGCCCGCGAGCACTGGGACATGCACGTCGAGGTCGTGACGAACATCATTCCGACGATGAACGACGACGACGCGCAGCTCACGGCCATTGCCCGCTGGATACACGACGACCTGGGCGAGGCGACGCCCTGGCATGTGACCGCGTTCCATCCCCATCACGAGCTCGGCCATCTGCCGCCGACGCCGGTGGAGACGCTGGATAGAGCGATAGCCATTGGCCGCGGCGAGGGGCTGCTGTTCGTCTATCCGGGCAACGTCTTCGGCCACGCCGACGAGAACACGCGCTGCCCGCGCTGTCAGACCGTCGTCATCAGCCGCGCCGGCTACCAGACACAGCTACGCGCACTCACCGCCGACGGCCACTGCGCCGGCTGCGGCGCTGATCTGAATATTCGCACTATCGCCTACCAGCGACGGCTGCCCGTCTCGGCGGCCGGTGGAACTCCGAGACTGGAAAGTCTCGGCTACGGGCGGAGTCTGCCATGAGCATCGTCTATGCCTGCATCGCGCCCCATCCGCCGGTGATCGTCCACGAGGTGGGACGCGGCCGCGAAGGGGAGACGCGCCGCACACTCGACGCCCTCGACGCGGTCGCGCGGGAGATCGCTTCCTTCGAACCGCAGACCGTCATCGTCGTCAGCCCGCACGGGCCGGTGCAGCCCGAAGGCGCCGGCATCTTGACAGCGCCTCGTGCGCAGGGCGACATGGGACGCTGGGACGCCCCGAATGTCATCTTCGATTTCGAGAACGACTTCGATGCCGTCAGGAATATCCAGGAGGAAGCGGAGGCCGCCGGGATGCCGCTGGTCGCGCTTGAAAGCTGGGACGACGGCGCCATCGACGGCCTCGACTGGGGCTGCACCGTGCCGTTGTACTACCTGCGACCCGGCTTCGGCGAAGCGCGACTCGTCGCGGTCACGCCGTCCTACCAGGGGCCGACGTACCACTACAAGATCGGCGAAGTAATCGGTCGGGCCCTCGAAAGGCTGGGCAGGCGTGCCGTCTTCATCTGCAGTGCCGACCTGTCCCACTGCCTGATGCCGGGCGCTCCGAGCGGCTACAACCCGGCCGGCCGCCAGTTCGACGCCGCCTACCAGGATGCCGTGGCCATGTGGGACGTCGACTGGGTCCTCGGCGCGCAGAGCGAGTTCCGGATTCGCGCGGCCGAGGACGCCATCTCGCAGACGGCGATGCTCATGGGTGCACTCAGTGGATGCCGGGTGCGACCGCGCGTTCTCTCTTACGAAGGGCCCTTCGGAGTCGGCTACATGGTGGCGGCCATCGACGTCGCGGAGACGGCGTCGGATGACGTCGAGACGGCAGCGACGGGCTCTCTCGTCGACAGGGCGACGCACGAGCCGCAGCACCCCTTCGTGCAGCTTGCGAAGGAGACCGTCGAGCGCTACCTGCGCGCGGACAGCTCTTCCTGGCCGCAGGAGCTATCGCTGGAGTTCGAGCCGGCGGTTGAAGGGCACCCGCGGTCCGGGGTCTTCGTCTCGATCAAGAAATGGGGCGACCTGCGCGGTTGCATCGGCACCATCGAGGCGACGCAGAGGAACGTGGGCATGGAGATCATGCACAACGCCGTCGCGGCGTGCAGTCGCGACCCGCGCTTCCTGCCGATATCCGAGGCGGAGCTGGCGCACCTCACTTACAGTGTCGACGTGCTGACGGAGCCGGAGCTCATCGACGGCCTGCACGAGCTGGACCCGCGGCGCTACGGCGTCATCGTCGAGTGCGCCGGGCGTCGCGGGCTGCTGCTGCCGGACCTGGATGGCGTGGACAGCATCGAGGAGCAGGTGCGGATCGCCAGGTCGAAGGCGGGCATCGCCGACGAGGAGCCGGTGCGCCTCTACCGCTTCGAGGTCCAGCGCTACACCTGACGCCGGCGCAGCGCCGGCACTTGGCGGCCGGCAACGCCTCGCCTAGTGAGGCCGCTTCCGCTGCTGGCAACATAGGCGCTCATCGTCCCACCCGCCCACCCTCGCGAGGTTTTTCCGTAAATCAGGGGGACACCCCCTGAAACCCCCGGCAGAGGAGGCCCTCTGCACTCCCAAGTGGACCCACGCCGCCACCTCCGGACGGAATCTGCTACAATTGCCTCGCGATGGACGAAAAGGCCCTCACCACCCTTGAGTTCGACAAGGTGCTCGCGCGACTGGCGCGACACGCCTCGTTCTCCGCCGGCCGCGAGCTTGCCCTCGCGCTGCGCCCGTCGACGGACTACGACGAGGTCGTGCGCAACCAGCGACTCACCGCCGAGGCGCGACGACTGCGCGAGATGCAGCCCCGCAGCGGCCTCGGCGGCGTCTACGACGTGCGACAGCTAGCGAACAAGGCTAACCTCGGCGGCATACTCGATCCGTCGGAGCTGCTGGAAGCAGCGGGCACGCTGGCGGCGGGCCGCGCCCTGAAGGAGGCGGTGCTGCGACTGGGCGGTCCGCCCGCCGACAAGCTTCCGCTCCTCGCCGAGATCGCCGGTCGCATCACGGAGCTGGCGGAGGTCGCGGGCGAGATATATCGCTGCATCACGCCGCGGGCAGAGGTCGCCGACAACGCCAGCCCGGCGCTCGCGCTCATTCGCCGCGACCTGCGCACCGTCCACGACCGCCTCTACGCCAAGCTCCAGGAGATGCTGTCGTCGTCGGAGACGCGCGGCGCCATCCAGGAGCCGATTATCACGTTGCGCGACGGCCGCTACGTCATCCCCATCAAGGTCGAGGCGCGCGGCCAGGTGCAGGGCATCGTCCACGACGTCTCGGCGAGCGGCGCCACGATTTTCGTCGAGCCGCTGGCGACCGTCGAACTCGGCAACAACTGGCGCGAGACGCAGGCTGAGGAGCAGCGCGAGGTCGAGCGCGTCCTGAAACGACTGAGCGCCCTCATTGGACGGGCGGCGCACGCCATCGGCGTCAACATCGAGTCGCTAGCGGAGATCGACCTCGCATTCGCCAAGGCCGCCTTCGCCGGAGAGCTGGGCGCGACGGAGCTGCCCTACGACGGCGAGCCGCAACCGTGGTTGGTGCGCGCGCCTGAGGTCCTGCACGTGGTGAACGCGCGCCATCCGCTGCTCCCCGTCGAGGCCGTCCCCATAACGCTGTCCATCGGCGGCACCTACTCCGTGCTGCTGATCACCGGACCCAACACCGGCGGCAAGACCGTCGCGTTGAAGACGGTCGGTTTGCTGAGCGCGATGGCGCAGTCCGGGCTGCCCGTACCCGCGGACGCAGGCAGCCGCCTGCCCGTCTTCGCCTCCGTCCACGCCGACATCGGCGACGAGCAGAGCATCGAGCAGTCGCTGTCCACGTTCAGCAGCCACATGACAAACATCATCGGCATCCTGGCGTCCGCCGGGCCGAACAGCCTCGTCCTTCTCGACGAGCTGGGCGCCGGCACCGACCCCGACGAAGGCTCCGCCCTCGCCCGCGCGATTATCGAGCGCCTGCTGGAGACGGGCTGCCTGACGGTCGCGACGACGCACCACGGCGAGCTCAAGGTCTTCGCCCATACGACGACCGGCGTCATGAACGCGTCAGTCGAGTTCGACGTCGAGACGCTGGCGCCGACGTACCGCATCTCCATCGGCCTGCCCGGCAGCAGCAACGCCCTCGCCATCGCCGAGCGGCTGGGTCTGCCGCGCGACGTCGTCGAAGTGGCCCGCGGGTCGATCGAGCCGGAGCGAGCGCACGCGGAGAGCCTGCTCGCCGAGATACAGCGCGAGCGTTCCGCCGCCGAAGACTCCCGTCGCGCCGAGCTGCTGGCCCGCAAGGAGGCGGAGGAGATCCGCTTGCGCCTGGAGGAGAAGCTGGACGCCATTGAGGAGGAGCGCGAGCAGATACTGGCGAACGCCCGCGCCGAGGCCGAAGAGGAGCTATCGCGTGTCCGCCAGTTGCTGGCCCACGCGGGCAGGCGCATCGAGCGACAGAAGCCGGAGGCCGCAGCGGAGAAGGTCGCTGCCGCCGAGGCCGTGGCCGAGACGCTGAAGCCGCCACCACCGTCGCCCGGGCGTCGCCGTCGCAAGGGCGGCGATCTCATCCTGCCGGAGGAGATACAGCCGGGCGACATCGTCTGGGTGCGAGGTCTGGGCCGTTTCGGCGAGGCGCTGTCGTCGCCGGACGACAAGGGCGAGGTGGAGATACGGCTGGGCTCGCTGCACAGCACGGTGCCGCTGAAGAAGGTGGAGAAGGTGCAGCGGCTACCGAAGCACGCGACGAAGGCCCACGCCCCCGTCGTCACCGGTGGCAGCGTCACGCCTCCGCCGCCGTCCGTGTCGATGGAGCTGGAGGTGCGCGGCCGGCTGGTGGACGAAGTCTTGCCCGACCTCGACAAGTACCTCGACGACGCCTTCCGCGCGGGACTGCCGTGGGTGCGCATCGTGCACGGGAAGGGGACGGGCGCGCTGGCGAGGGCTGTGCGGCACATGCTGGCGTCGCATCCGCTGGTGAAGGACTACGCGGTCGCGCCGAGGGAAGAGGGCGGGGAAGGCGTGACAATAGCGCACCTGGCGAGTTAGTGACTGAACTCTTCGTGCCGAGCCACTTCCGCAGGACGCGATGAAATACGATCCTGACCTCCATCATCGCCGCTCGATTCGGTTGTCGAATCACGACTACCACCGGCCCGGCGCCTATTTCATCACCCTTGTCACACATGGTCGCGAACGCCTCTTCGGCGAAATCGTGAACGGCGATATGAGCCTGAATGCTCTGGGCGGGATCGTCGAGGAGGAATGGCGACGAACCGGTCGGGTGCGTCGCGAGATCGAGATAGACGCATTCGTTGTCATGCCAAACCATGCCCACATGATCGTCCTCGTAGGGGCGCACGGCCGTGCGCCCCTACATGCCCCTACACCTGAGCATCCGCCCGGACCATTCAGGGCGCCGCGGTCATTGGGTTCGCTGGTCGCGGGGTTCAAATCTGTCGTCACAAAACGCATCAATGAGGCATGCGATACGCCCCGAGCTCCCGTCTGGCAACGCAACTACTACGAACACGTCATCCGCGACGAGACAGAACTCGCACACATCCGGCAATACATACTCGATAATCCGCCTCGTTGGAAAGAGGACCCGGAGAACGTGTCGCCGCTGTAGGAACGTGGAAGGCTAATGCCTTCCGCTACATCTGACCATCACACCTCCTGCGGCGTGTGCTAAGCTGAAGAAGATGCAAGGAGGCGCGGAATCATGAAGATAAGCGCTCGCAACGTGCTCAAGGGCAAGGTCAAGAACGTCACCCACGGCGCCGTCAACTCCGAGGTCGTCGTCGAGCTGCCCGGCGGCATAGAGGTCGTCTCCGTCATCACGAAGACCTCCGCCGAGAACCTCGGCCTGGCGAAGGGCAAGGATGTCTACGCCGTCATCAAGGCGACTAACGTCATGATCGCGACGGACTAGCCGCGGTTGGACGACATCGCCGCCCTTTCGGCCGAAATCGACGCCCGCCTCCGCGCGCTCGCCAACCCCGAGCGAAAGCGCGTCGCCGTCACCTACTTCCCGACCGCGATGGAGGTCATCGGCGTCTCGGTGCCGGACCTGCGCGCCATCGCCCGCGACATGGCGCGACGCCTTCGCGGCGCCCACGCGGAAGACGTTCTCGAACTGGTCGAAACCGTGATCGACGCCAACACCTTCGAGGGGCGCCAGGCCGCCTACGAGGTCCTGGCCCGTCATCCTGCCGCGCTGGCCGCCCTCACGGCGGAGCGCGTCGAGCGCCTCGGCCGCGGCATCGACAACTGGGCGTCGGTCGATGCCTTCGCCGTCACCATCGCCGGGCTGGCCTGGCGCGAAGGCGAGCTCGATGACGACGCCGTGCAGCGCTGGGTGAAGTCGCCGGACCGCTGGTGGCGACGCGCCGCCGTGGTCTGCACCGTCGCCCTCAACCAGAAGTCGCACGGCGGCACGGGCGATACGGCGCGCACGCTGGCGATATGCGAGATCGTCGCCGGCGACCGCGACGACATGGTGGCGAAGGCGCTGTCGTGGGCGCTGCGAGCGCTCAGCGTCGTCGACCGCGAAGCCGTCGTTGCGTTCCTCGACCGACACGGCCCGGAGCTGCCGTCGCGCGTTCGCCGCGAGGTCGGCAGCAAGCTGGCGACAGGGTTGAAGAACCGCAGGAACGTGTAGGGTCGGGGCTCCATACCCGACCAGCCATCTTGTCAATGTCCGGCGCTGGCTATCCTTCGTCCTCTCGCCTACAATGGCGGAAGGAGGAGCGCCATGAAGCCCACCATCGATGTCTTCGAAGCCATCGGCACGCTCCGCGCTATGCGCCGCTCCAGCGACGAGCCCGTCAGCGACGACGATCTCTGGACGATCATCGAAGCAGCGACGATGGCCCCCAGCGGCGGCAACCGCCAGCCCTGGAACTTCGTCGTCATCCGCGACCCGGAGACGAAGCGCCACATCGGCGAGTACTACCGTCGCGCCTGGGACGAGACGTACGGCAAGCTGCCGGCGCCTCCGCCGTCGTCCTCCGACGAAGGGCTGGGCCGCGCCTATCGCTCCGCCGAGCACCTGGCGCACCACCTGGCGGACGCGCCCGTGCTGATCATGGTCACGACACGCGGCGCCGGCTTCGGTACGTCGCCCACAGGCTCGTCCATCTTCCCCGCGGTGCAGAACCTGATGCTCGCCGCGCGCGCCCTCGGCCTCGGCAGCACGATAACGACGCTCCACCGCATGTACGAGGCCGATGTCAAGAAGCTTCTGGCGATCCCCGACGACGTCGAGACCATGGCGCTCATCCCTGTCGGGCATCCGCGGGGTCGATTCGGCCCGCCGCGCCGTGTGCCCGTCGAAGAGGTAGTTTTCTGGGAGAAGTGGGGCACGACGCGCGGCCGCAAGCCGGCTGAGTGAGGCACCGATGCCAAACACACGCGGCAAGGGCCGCCGGCCGGACATGTTCGAGCAGAGCGCCCGCGCCCGCAGCGAACGCGAGGCGCCGCTCGCCGCGCGAATGCGTCCGCGCAACTTCGACGAGTTCGTCGGGCAGGAGCACCTCGTCGGCGAGGGCCGGATGCTGCGCCGCCTCATCGAGAGCGACCAGGTCCCGTCGATGATCTTCTGGGGCCCACCCGGCAGCGGCAAGACGACGCTGGCGCGCATCATCGCCACGCAGACGAAGTCGCACTTCGAGCCGATCTCCGCCGTGACTGCGGGCGTCGGCGACCTGCGACGCATCGTGGCCGAGGCGCGGGAGCGTCGCAACCTCTACGCCCAGCGGACAATCCTCTTCATCGATGAGATCCACCGCTTCAACAAGGCGCAGCAGGACGTCGTCCTGCCGCACGTCGAAGACGGCACCGTCACGCTCATCGGTGCGACGACGGAGAACCCGTCGTTCGAGGTCATCGGGCCGCTGCTGTCGCGCTCCCGCGTGTACACGCTAAACCTCCTGACACCGGAGCAGGTCGAGACGATAATCCGGCGGGCGCTGGCCGACGAAGAGCGCGGGCTTGGCCGCGAGAAGCTGGCGGTCGACGACGAGGCGATCAAGGCGCTGGCTGGCAGCACCGGCGGCGACGCGCGCATCGCCCTCAACGCCCTCGAGCTGGCGACGGCGGCGGCACGACCCGACGAAGACAGCGTCAAGCAGGTCACCCGCGAGCTCATCGAGGAAGCGCTCCAGCACCGCACCTACCTGTACGACCGCGCGGGCGAGGCGCACTACGACACCATCTCCGCCTTCATCAAGTCGCTGCGCGGCTCCGACCCAGATGCCGCCGTCTACTGGCTGGCGCGCATGATCGAAGCCGGCGAAGACCCCCTCTTCGTCGTGCGGCGCATGGTGATCCTGGCAGCGGAAGACATCGGCCTGGCCGACCCACAGGCGCTGGTCATCGCGACGGCCTGTCAGCAGGCGGTGCACTTCGTCGGCATGCCGGAGGGCTATCTGCCGATGGCGGAGTGCGCCATCTACCTGGCGACGGCCCCGAAGAGCAACTCCGCCCTCAGCGCCTACGGCCGCGCCGTCGCCGATGCGCGCGAGACGCGGAACGACCCGGTGCCGCTTCACCTGCGTAACGCCGTCACGGGCCTGATGCGGGAGATGGGATACGGCCGCGAGTACAAGTACGCTCACAGCTTCCCCGGCCATCGCGTCGAGCAGGAGCACCTGCCGGAGCGACTCCGTGGCCATCGCTACTACGAGCCGGGCGAACTGGGCTGGGAACGCCGGATCTGGGAAGAGTACCAGCGGCTGAAGGCGGCGTCGAAGAAGGGCGGCGGCGGGCCCGGCTAGGCGGACGCGCCGCCATCCGAGAGAAGACGCAGGAACTGCGCCAGGTTGCGCGCCGTCGCGCCCCAGATGACATGGCCGTGGAAGCGGTAGAAGCGCATCTCTATGTCCTGGCCGTCCAAGTGGCGTAGCTCCACTCCGCCGTTGGTCTCGTCGAGGAGGTGCGCCAGCGGTATCTCCAGGATCTCGTCGACCTCGTGATCGGCGTGGCTGTAGTGGTAGGGAGCGGCCGTGGTCAGGAAGCCGACGAACGGCGAGATGACGAAGTTGCTGCCGCGGGAGACGATGTCGTCGAGCTGGCCGATGCGCTCCATGTGCGCGGGTGAGATGCCCACCTCTTCGAACGTCTCACGGACCGCTGTCGCGAAGAGATCATCGTCGCCGGCTTCCTGGCGGCCGCCGGGGAAGCAGATCTCGCCCTTGTGGTGCTCCACTAGCTCCGTCCTCTTCGTGAACAGGAGGTGCGTCTCGCCGTCCGCGTCGTAGAGGAGCAAGAGCACGCCGGCGGATGCTCGCCCGCCGGGCTCGATGCGTTGCGGACGGTAGACGCTGAGCCGCCGCCGGACTTCTTCGAGATAGGTTCTTGCCGTCATCGAGGGGCGATCTTCGGAGGGATCTTCATTCGACGTTCGTTGTCCCTGGTGGGCCCGGCAGGGATCGAACCTGCGACCAACCGGTTATGAGCCGGCCGCTCTGCCGCTGAGCTACGGGCCCCTCGCGGCAATTATACATCGATTTCTCTCGACCAGGCACCTGACGCGCCCAGCCTTCTCGATTGGTTTGACAGGGACCGCTCCGGCTGCTAAACGTACGGTTGTGAACGCGAATCTGTTCGAAGAGGCTATCGCCGCCGCGACGCGCGTCCTGCAGGAGCGTCCGTCGGCGCTGATCAGCGATATCGACGGCACGCTCAGCCCCATCGTCGCCTCGCCGGAAGAAGCGGTTGTGATGCCGGAGTGCCGTCTCGCCCTGCACGCGCTCGCCACTCGGCTCGACCTCGTCGCCGTCATCTCAGGCCGGACGGCGGCGGAGGCGCGTCGCATGGTGGGCATCGACGATCTCCTGTACGTCGGCAACCATGGCCTGGAGCGCTGGGACCGCGTCGAGGGCTATCGCGACGAGGCCGCCGCCTTCAAGGGCGAGATGCGAGAGCTGCGGGCGACGCTGGAGAGGGAGCTGCGGGGGGCCCAGGGCGTCCGCATCGAGGACAAGGGCGTCATCCTTTCGCTGCACTATCGCGGAGCGTCGCGGCCCGACGAGGTCCGGCAGCAGATCCTGGGACTACTGGACAGCTTGCTGGCGCCATCGCGCTTTGTCGTCGCTGAGGGGAAGATGGTCGTCGAGGTGAGGCCGCCGCTGGCGCTGGACAAAGGGACGGTCATCGAGGGGCTCGTCCTGGGGCGCGGCCTGAGAGGCGCCGTCTTCCTGGGTGACGACGTTACCGACGTCGACGCGATGCGGGGGCTTAAACGCATGCGTGAGTGCGGACTCGCGAGCCTCGCTATCGGCGTTGCCGGCGACGGCATGCCGGACGCCCTCGCCACTGAATCCGACCTGCTGCTGCCGGGCCCGCCGGCGGTCGCGGCGTTCCTGGAGGCGCTGGCGCGGGCGTTATCCGCCTAGAATCCCCCCCAACGACAGACAGAATAGCCCTAAACTCAGGCCCCCCTCCTGCCGACAATAGAATGGGCGCCGGCTGCATGAAGGCGGCTAGGCCCAAGCTTACCCCTTTTCTCTGTCGCAGCATTCCGCAGAGACTTGGACGGCGGGCGGCCATGCTCACGAGTCGAGGCCACGGACGGCACTCGGAGCTCCCGCCCGACAACGGCGC
>JALHUB010000019.1 GCA_022865685.1 Dehalococcoidia bacterium
GCGGGGTCAAGGACGCGGATAGTTGCCAGCCGGTCGTGGAACGTCTGTAGAGCGCCGGCGATGCGGGAGTGCAGCGTCTCCGGCTTTAGCCGCCGCGAGCCCGCGCTCTCCGACAGGTCCTGCACCGCCTCCTTGATCCGATCCCACTCCCCTCTGAGAGGGGCCATCAGCACCGGCTCAACGATCAGTTCGATATCCGCGCGAGAGGTGTAGTGCGCGCCGATCCGCCGGCGCTGAGCGGGGTCGATGACGCGCTCGAATAGCGTGCCGAAGATGACCGGTTCAACGTCCGCCCAGTTGACGCTGTTCAGGTCTTCCAGCACGCGGACATGCTCGCCGTGGATCTCGCTGGGCACGTCGCTGTCCTCGAACAAGCGGCCGTTGAAATAGGGGACAGGATGCATGAGAAACTTGCCGCCCGTCCGCATGACCTCGAAGAGCTCCGAGAGGTTCTCGCGGAATGCGGCGGGGTCGTCCTTGTTGACGTTAATGACCTCGCTGAAGGTCTCGCGTGGCAAGAGGCCCACGTCTGTTGCGAACATGCAGAACATGACCCGCGTCACGAAGCGGGCGATGCGCATGTCCTCCACCTTCCACTTGCGCAGGTCATCGGTGATCCGCCCGAAGAGCTTGGCGGCTTCCTGGGTGATCTGCTCGGTAGTCCTGAGGGGCTTCAGACGCTCCGGCTCCTCGAAAAGCGCCTTTAGAACCTCTAGGGCGGTGAGTTTCGGGGCGTCGGCGGCGGGGCCGCCATAGGTGGTGACTTCCACCGGCTCGTCTAGGGCGATGTCGGCGTTACGGAACTTGTAGATCCAGGTCTCGGTGCTCGTCCAGTTGGTGTGGACCTCAAAGGTTTCTATGTCAGAGACAACGAGCAGCGGAGGGTTGCCAAGCGCCTCTCGATAAGTCTGCACCTGCTTGTAGGCGATCCCCAGGTCTTTGTGCTTGCCTTTGTACTCCCACGCGAAATGCTTGTCTAGCCAAACGTCGGCAAAACCATCGCCATCGGGGCGCTTAGCACCTTTCTCGAATGCATAGAAATCGCCGTTGGGGTCGGCTTCGTTTGGCGTGCTCTCGTTTAGCAGGCGACACAAATCGATGAAGTGCTCTTGGGCAGTTGCCCTCTCGCTCTGCCTGGAAGCGGACCATTTCTTGACGAACTCATGGGACTTCATGGGTGCGATTATAGCGGGCGAGCGGCGATCCGCCAATGTTGGCTCCGCACATAGATGCTGAATGGCGGCTTTGTCCACGGTCGTGGTTGGTTGGGTCGACCTGGCGCTAGAGAGTGGGCCCGTTGCGGCGCAGGCGGCGTCCCCCCTCATCGACAGCGGCGACGAGGCCGGCGGCGGCAAGGAGCGCGAAGGCGGGGAGCATCGGATAGTGGAAGCGCGGGTCGGTGAAGAACGGCAGTTGCCCCAGCGTGAACACGGCGATGACCAGCAGCGGCAGGACCAGAGCGCTCCGGGGCCGTCGCAGCCAGACGAGGAGACCGCCGCCCGAGAGCGCCAGCACGGCGAAGTAGTAGACGTTCGCCACGTCGGCGATGCGAGCAGCGTGAGGGATCGTCTCACCGGCCTGGCGGTTGGGGATGCCGCGCAGCGCCTCCTCGTCGTCCTCGTACAGCCCGCGCACCTTCGACGCCGTGAGCTCCACCTCCCGGCCCGGGTGGGTGAACATGAACTTGAGCCCTTCCCGAAGAAGCCGGTTGTTCATCGCCACCTCTTGCTCTTTGGGCGGCAGGTAGGAGTAGCGGTCCCTCGCCCATTCGCCGGCGCCGGGCACCATGTGGCCGGTGGCGCCGTCGAAGTTGCCGACGTAGAGGTTGCCACCGACGTTGGTGCTGATGGGGATGAAGGCGTCCATAACGAAGTAGTTGCGCACCGTCCACGGCGCAATCACGACGAAGGCAGCGACCGCGGCCAGCGCCGTCCAACGAAGAGCGCGTCGCCAGTCGGTCTGGAGCAGCCAGAAGAGCGCCGCCAGAGGGATGAGGAAGAGGCCCTGTCCTCGCACGAGCGCCGCCGCCCCGATGGTGACGCCCAGCAGCAGTAGTAGCCAGAGCGCCCGCTTCTCGCCTCGTCGAGCCGCCAGCGCGGCCAGCAGCAGGGCGACGACGACGAGGAAGGTGAACGTGACCTCCGACAGGACGAGCGACGAGAAGAAGACGTGACCGGGGAAGAGCGCCAGCAGCAGTCCGGCGGCGACGCCCGTCGTCCGGCCGGCGACGAGGCGGCCCAGGTAATACAGCGCCACGCAGGTCAGCGCTCCCAGGACGATGTTCACGCCCCAGGCTATCGACACGTGCGCTCCGAGCACTTTGAACAGGCCGGTGAGGAGGAAGGTGTATCCGGGCGGCCAGTAGGCGGTATCGGCGCCGGTCAGCGGCTGGATGTAGCCGCCGCCGTCAGCGACGTGCGCGGCGGAGTAGTAGTAGAAGACCGGGTCGCTGAAGATGCGCCCGTCCATGGGGTCGGACGGCGCGTAGGCAACCCACAAGCTGCGCGCGGCCAGGGCGACGACAAGGATGAGCGCCGCCCAGGCGAGGTGCGACGGGATGCGGCGTCGCTGCCCGCGGGCGTCAGGCGCCGGAGTTGCCGTGACGGCGGCCGGCGGCCCTTCGCTCGCGGTCGTGTCCTCTTCGACAGGCATGGTTGGACAATCATAACGCAATCGCGGTCTTCGTTTCGATGGTGACACGAAGGCGTTGACGGCGACAGAACACATATTCTATTCTTGCCGCCGTCGAAAGCTGATCGGAGGGCTGTGAGATGTCAGACGACGAAGTTGTGCTCTTGCAGGAGCAGTTGGGCGAAGCCCGGGCGGAGGTCGAACGGCTGCAGGTGGCGGCCGCCGACGCCGAGGCGCGGGCATTCCACCTGGAGGACATGAACGGAGAGATGCGCGGCCGGCTGGAGACCGTCGAGGGCGAGCTGGCATCGGAGCGGCAGCGTATCGACGAGCTCGACGGGCAACTCGGCGGCGCCCAGACGGAGCTCGCGGCCGCTCAACAGGAGACGCAGGAGCTTCACGCCCGCCTCCAGGCAGCCGCTGGGAAGTACCGGGAGGTCCTGCTGGCGGCTGCCCCCGAACTCCCGGAGGAGATGGTCGCGGGCGATTCGATAGAGGAGGTCGAGGCCGCGGCGGAGCGGGCGCGCCAGACGGTGCGACAAGTGCGCGACCGGATGGAGTCGCAGGCGCAGGTTGGCCGGGTGCCGACGGGGTCGCCGCCGCGCGGGGCGCCGGACTTCTCGGCGTTGAGCCCGATCGAGAAGATACGCCTCGGACTCGGGCACAAGCAGTAGCGGCTCGACCGCGGGCCTGCCCTCCTTCGGGCCGAGAGAGCCGATGCCGCGTCCTTTAGGGCGCGGTGTAGAACAAACCGGCGACGCAAGCCCCAATCCTAGAGCAAACCGACACCATCAAGAAAACAATTGAATTCAACCGGTCAATCAAGAGGCGGAACTGATTCGGGAGGCATGCCCTCCCCATTCACGCAGAGGAGGAGAGAAGCGTGGCAATTACCCTTGCCGAGGCATCGAAACTGTCAAACGACGTCCTGCTCACGGGCGTCATCGAGACGATCATCAAGGACAGCCCAATCCTGCAATCGCTGCCGTTCATCGAGATCGTTGGGAACGGGCTGACCTACAACCGCGAGAACGCAGCCGCCACGGCCGCCTTCTATGACGTGGCCGACACCTGGACGGAGAGCACGCCGACCTTCACGCAGATCACGACGGTCCTGAAGATCGTCGGCGGGGACGCGGACATCGACAACTTCCTGCTGTCGACGCGCAGCAACGTGCAGGACCTGGAAGCGGCGGTCGTGCAGCTCAAGGCGAAGGCGGTGAAGCAGAAGTTCGAGGATACCTTCGTCAACGGCGACACCAGCGTCGACGCGAAGTCGTTCGACGGCATCGACAAGCTGTGCGACGCCGGCCAGACGGTGAGCATGGGCACGAACGGCGCCACCCTCACGCTGGCAAAGCTCGACGAGGTTATCGACCTGGTGAAGGGCGGCAAGCCGGACGTGCTGCTGATGAGCAAGCGGACGCGGCGCACGCTGAACAACCTGGCGCGCACGTCGGGCGGCTTCCTCGAGGCGGACCGCAACGAGTTCGGGCAGATGGTGCAGTTCTACGACGGCATACCCGTCGGCATCTGCGACTTCATCTCGGACGCGAAGACCGTCGGGACGAGCAACGATTGCTCGACGGTCTACGCGGTGCGTCTCGGTGAGGGCGCGCTGGCGGGCCTGACGTCGCCGGGCGGACTGCAGGTGGAGCGCGTGGGCAGCCTGGAGACGAAGGACGCGACGCGGACGCGCATCAAGTGGTACTGCTCGATGGCGCTGTTCAACACGCTCAAGCTGTCGAAGCTGATCGGAGTCCGGCCGTAGCATCGACTTCGCCAGCACGTGAAGAGCCCCCACCACTCCGGCGGGGGCTCTTGCTGTTCGCGGTGCTGATGGGTCGCTATCTGGTCGCGCGGAAGCGGCGGTAGCCGAACCAGCCCGCGCCGCCGGCGACGATGACGCATCCGGCGACGATGCCCGCGATAAGGAACGCGTTCGGGCCGGAGGAGCCGCCGCTCTCCTCGCTCGTCGAGCCGGGCTTCGCGGTTGCCTTGGGGGTCTTCGCGGAGATCGCGGCCTTCGTGGCGACGGCAGCCGAGGTGGCGGTCGCGGCCTGGTTTATGGCGGCGATAGGCGTGCCCTGAGCGACGGCGGTCGCGGCAGCGGCGGTCGCGGCGCCGGGCTCAGGCGTGGCAACCTCGCCTCCAGGAGTCGTTTCGGCGCCGGGAGTCGTGCCGGCGGGCGGCGTCCCTCCCACTGTCGGCGTCGGTGTTAGCGACACGAGTGTTTCCAGCGTACCTCCGAAGCACTGGGTCTCATCGCACTGAGCAATAACCATGAAATCGGAGTCGGATACGCTAGATGTCCCGAAGGTGATATGGTCTGTTCCCGGCTGCACGTTCTTGAATGTGATCATCCCCAGCGGGGTGGATATCCCTTCACCAACCGACAGCGTGGGTTCCATACAGCCGCACCAAAGCAGCGTTTGGCCTTTACCCCGACCGGTCCCGGGGTCCTGGTCACAGACCGGCGGGAGCTCGCCGCCGATGCTGCAGTCGCAGTCGGTGCCGAGGTCGGGACTGGTCCAGGTCGTGGCACCGGCGTTGGCGTCGGGGTTAGTGTCCAGGCAGCCAATACCGGCGGGACAATCGACCGGTACGCACTGGTCAAGGGTATCGTCGTAGATTACCCGGATATCGAAGTCTTTCGGTGAGGTAAGCGCATCGGTCAGGCACATGGCGATCTCGAAGGTATCGCCGGCATTGACGCTGCGGGTGCCGTCAATCGGATCGCAAGGGCCGTTACCGTTCGTCGGGTTCATGTCCAATGCAAGTGTTGGCTTGTTCTGGGCGTCTACATGGCTGGCGCTCCCGTACGCGTTCCCGATCAAGAAGACCGTGAGCGCTGCCAGCAGGGGCAGGGCAATCAAAGACGTGCGCCGGGTAACCATCGTTCACGCTCCATAATGTGTAATGAGACGAGACGTAGGCAAAGGATAAGGGCTAGGGGCGGCTTAGTCAAGCGGCTTCGCAGATCCGCGTCGCAGAAGTGCCACTTCCTCCTTGACGAAAGCGAACACATATTCTATTCTTGCCCCGCTCTCGACCAAGAAAAATCGAGACAGGACCCGGGAGGAGAGAATTGGCCGACGTCCGCATCGATACACGCGGGGTCCCGAAAGGCCCAGTCTACGAGGAAGCACCGACGGTATTGCACCGCCAGGCGCTGTCGGCCGCGGATAGCGACGACCCCACATTGGCGGCTGTCGGCGTGAACTGCGCCGGCTATCGCCGCGTCCGCTTCGACATCGACGCGAGCGGAAGTGTTGGGCTCACCGCGCTCAAGGTGCAAATCCTGAGCTGGAACGGCGGCGCCGGCAAGTACTTCCGGGGCGCCGAGCGCGAGTTCAGCCAGCAGGAGCTGACCCAGAATCCGCTCCCCGCGCTGGAGGCCGAGGTGCGCGGCGCCATCGTCTTCCTCAAGATCGTGTCGGCCAGCGGCGGCAGTCTGCTGCTGAACGTCTACGCCACGCCGAGCTAGGAGGAGTCGATGGGAAGGCTACGGCTGTTCGGCGAGCTCATTGAGGCGGGCGGCGCTATCGAAGGCGGCGGCGAAGCAGCGCCGGGCGGTGGACACCAGATCGGGCGGGTTGTCCGCACCGCCGGCGACTATCAGACGACCAGCCTCTCCTTCGTGGACA
The DNA here is from genome assembly GCA_022865685.1 of Dehalococcoidia bacterium. GTDB lineage: Bacteria > Chloroflexota > Dehalococcoidia > DSTF01 > JALHUB01 > JALHUB01. The sequence goes on from JALHUB010000019.1 coordinate 6,279, forward strand.
TCGATACCGCCAACCTCGTGGTCAACCTCACGACCGGCGATAGCTGGCTGTATCTCCTGCTGGCCGGGACCCTCTACGTGACCAGCTTTGGGTACGCCCATTTCGACTTCACTGTCGACGGGCAACGCCAGGGCGCGACGAAAGGCGTCCAGCAGGTGCAGGCCGTTTACGCCCAGGACATTCAGATAGGCTGGTTGACGCAGGTAGCCGCGGGCAGCCACACGATCCGCGCTCAGTGGCGGGTCAGCGCGGGCACCGCTCTCCTGCGCGCCAGCAACGCTGAATCACCGCTGATGCTGGCGGTGGTCGAGCTCAAATAGGAGTCGAAGGTGCAGTTCAAGACCGGGAGCAAGGCGGTTCGCCTGGAACAGTTGACCGACGAAATACGGGCGCTTCCAGGGCTCGCGGGGATCCACGGGCTGAGCGCCTGCGGCCCTTCACCGGCCGGCGACATGGAGATATCTGTCCACGTTGATGATATCGCCCTGAGTGTCGAGGAGGAGCGCGCGGTGGCGGAGACGATATCCCGCCACGTGCCGGACCCGCAATGGGGCGTCCCCACGGAAGAGAAGGAGATGGCAGCCATTCTGGCGCGCAGCGAGGGCAGCCTCAGCCTCGCCGACCTCGAAAGGGCGTTTCGCGTGCTTGCGCGGACTCTCGCGCGGACACCGGACCTGACGCCCGCGGCTGCAATCGATGGGAGTGACCGAGAATGAACCTTTCCTCAATGAGAGCCCTCGTCCGGCGCGATCTCCACGACGAAGACGCCGCGTCCTACCGCTGGTCGGACGACGAACTCGACCGTCATATCGAGCGCGCGGTACGCGAGACGAGCCTGGCGGCGCCCCTGGAAGAGAAGGCCGTCCTGACAACGATAGCCGGCAGCCGTGACCTGTCGCTGAGCTCGCTGAGCGACCGCGTCGCCGTCGAAGCGGTGGAGTTCCCGCTGGACCAGTACCCGCCGGCCTACGTTGCGTTCAGCCTCTGGGGCGAGACGCTGACATTGCTCCTGGATTCGGCGCCGGTCGCCGAGCAGGGCGTCACGGTCTACTACGGCAAGCTGCACACCCTCGACGAGAACGGCTCGACACTGCCGGCGGCTCTCGAAGACGTCGTCGCGACCGGAGCGGCGGGATACGCCGCGCTGGAATGGGCCGGCTTCGCCACCAATCGCGTGAACGTGGGCGGCAGCGAGACCTGGCGCGATTACCTGGTCTGGGGCGAGCAGCGTCTGGCCGCGTTCGCCGCCGCTCTCGCACGACACGGCCATCGCAGCGCCGTCCGCGTGCGCCGCCTCTACACGCCGGCTCTGCCGATGGGGACTCAGGCCGGCAACCTTCAGCCCTAGCCCGGGCCGAGCATTATGAGAAACCTCACCAGCGACCTGCTGGCTGCCCAGAAGAAATCGAGCGCCATTCCCTATGTGCGGGTGCAGATAAGGGAGCGCATCGGCGACGTTGCGCGGCTCACCTGGGAGCGGCTGTACAGCGGCGACGAGACCGACTGCTCCCATGCGACGAGGATGCCCGGCGACGGGTCGCTCGTCCGCGCCCGCGTCGACCCGGCGACCGGGCAGCTTCTCGTCCAGCGAGTCGTCACGCCGGGGCCCGGCTCGGACTTCGGGTCATGGTCGGTGCTGGCAAGCGTACCGTCGACCGCGCCCATAGCACTGGCGGGCGCCGGCGCCGCGGTGCTGGCCTTCTATGTCGACGCAGACGGCGTGACCATCAAGTTGCGCGAGAGCGCCGATAACGGCCAGTCATTCGGCGCTCCCGTAACGGTGGCGACGGCTTCGGGCGCCGTTACCTCTCTCGCTGCTGCGATGAAGAGCGACGGCACCGCGCTGGTTGTCTACTCGGCCGGCCCGACCGTCTACCGCGTGAAGCGGAGCGGCGGAGCGTGGGGCGCGCCGGTCGCGTGGAGCAACAGCGTCGCGGGCGTGACGGGGCTGGCGTGCTGCTACTCAATCGACTTCAACGTCGCCGTCGCGGGAGGCGACGCCGCGGGCTCCGCCAAGGTGTGGACGGCGATCTACGGCGACGGCTTCAACCAGCCGCTCGACGTCTGGTCGCCGCTGATGGAGCTGAGTCGCGCCGACGCCGGTTCCAACGTGACCTTCCGCGCCCCTTTCCTCGACCGGGTGGACATCTTCCGCATGTCGTTCGTGGAGAAGTACACCGGCAACCAGGCCTATGCGCGTCCGCTGTGGAGCCACGTCACGCGGTTCGGCGACTTCGCGACGAACACCTGGCGCGAGCCGGTCCCCTTCGACCTCGCCTGCGACTACGGCATAGCCATGACGCACGGCAGCGGCCATGCCTGGCTCTCGACACCCAACGGCGTCTGGCGGGCGCCGACGGCCAGCCCGGTGCTGGACGTGACGGAAGACGTCCTCGAGCTGCGGGAGGAGATCACCTCCTTCGATGGACGTCTGCGCATCACCCTGCGCAATGACGATGGCCGCTACTCCGACCTGACGGCGGGCGACAATTCGCTCATTGGGCCGTCCTGCCAGGTCGACTTGAGCCCGGGCTACCTGACCGACCAGGGCGCGCGCGTATCGACCGGCCCGCGCTACTGGATCGAGGGCTGGGAATACGATTGCCGGCCCGGCGCCTCGACCTTCGTCCTGCTGGCGCGCGACGGCTGGTGGCTGCTGCGCCACTGGCACGCCCGTCGCGAGTATGCCTGGAGCGCCGGCGAGAGCAGCATCTTCCAGATACTGAGCTTCATGTTCTCGCGGGCCGGTCTGGAATGCGGTTTCCTCAGCGCCAGCGATGCCCTGACCTCGCTGAAGCCGTCCTTCGCCATCCACCCGGGAGAGGACGGCCTCACATGCATACAGCGTCTTCTCCGGATGGTGCCGGACGTCGTCCGCATGGCGGGAGAGACGGCCGTGATACTGAACCCGCTGCCGGACGAGGCGCCGACTTACGCCTACGGCACGGACCACGCGGTCCTGCAGGGGCGGTACGCGGTGGCTGACCGCGCGCTCAACAGGGTGGCGGTCTTCGGGCGAGGACCTGTGGTGGAGGCCTTCCACTGGCCGAGCGTCGATGCCATGTACGACCGGTTGCTCCAGGTGCACGACCTGAACCTGACGGCGGCCGAAGAGGCGCAGGCCCGCGCCGACGCCCTGCTGCGGGAGGCGGCGATGGCGTCGCTGGCGGGCGAGATCGTGGCGCCCGTCAACTGCGGCCAGGAGCTGTACGACGTCGTATCGGTGACCGACGCGCGTGCCGGGCTGAGCGCGGCGCCCCGTCGAGTGAACGGGATGTCGCTGCACTACTCGCGGACGGGCAAGCCGCTGTACCAGATGCGGCTGCGCCTGGGAGCTGTCTAGGAGGCCGGCATGGCGGTACGCAGGGGCGAGATAAAGACGTTCGATCCGGGGACCTACAGCGCCACCGTACGACTGGCGGGAAGCCTCGCCGTGTGGCTGTCGGGCGTGCCGGTGGCGCGCAACATCGCCGCGGGCGAGATTCAGGCGGGCCGGAGCTGCGCCGTCATCTTCTTCGACGATGCGAACCCGCAGGATGCGGTCATCGTCGCCGTCTACACGTAACGAGGAGAGACAACTATGGTTGAACCGGTCTTCGCCGTGCTGGCCCTGGCTTTCCTGGCGGAGAGCCTCACCGAGTACCTTTTCGCGGCGCCGCTCTCTGCCGCGCGACTGCCGGCGGACGTGATCCGCTACGTGGCCGTGGCCGTCGGCGTGCTGCTGGCTTGGGCGTACGACCTCGACATCACGCGCGACGTGCTCGGGCTTGAGCCGCGACCGGCGCTTCTCGGCGTCGTCCTCAGCGGCATCGTGCTCGGGCGCGGCGCCAGCTACGTCCACGACTTCTACGGCAGCTACCTGCGTCCCGGCGACGCGAAGGAGCCAGGCGATGCGCAGTGACAGGAAACGACCGCCGTCCGTCCCGTCGGGCGCGCGGCCGCCGTCGGGCGGGGCCGTGCCGCCGCTGCGCAGGGAAGACGTGACGAAGAACGACGGCCTGCGCGGGCTTGTCGTGCGCGGCGGCGTTGGCGCAGTGCCGTCGGTGTGGGAGGACTAGAGCGTCGGCGGTTCTTTCTTGACCTGCTTGACCTGGCTCAACTCGCCGTGTAGTTTGGACTATGGAGAGGGACCCTGTGTGAGCAAGGGGGATAGCAATGGCCAAGAGCCAAACTGCCGACATCCGTAGGCCTGTGCGGAGGCGCCAGCGGCCACGTCCCTCGGATAGGGAAGAGAAGGAGCGGAAGGCCGTCGAGATCGCCACCGAGATAGCGATCGAGTTGCACAAGCCTGCCTTGAAGGAGCTTGAGAAGCACTAGTTGGTTAGGACATGGTATCCTGACCGGTTTGCCGTCCAGATTGTTGCACATGGGCTGGCGGCCAGGTTGTTCCCCGACTACGGGGCGCCGCTGCCGGCCTTCTCGTTCTCCCAAATCAGCACGCGAGAGAACCCTCTTCTCGAATCTGCTCTAGCGTTGCCCCGCCAGCCCTACTACCGGACAATCTACGACAAGGCCGGCGCGCTTCTAAGGTCGATGGTGAAAAACCATCCGTTCATCGACGGCAACAAGCGGCTCGGGATGGCTACAACATCGATCTTCATGCTGATGAACGGTCGTGTGTTCTGGCCCCGAAACGACGAAATGGTGCGATTTGCCCTCGAACTCGCCGCAAGCGAGCCTGACATGTCATGGCAAGAGGTTGCTCGCTGGGTCAGGCGCAACACTCTCTTTCGAGTACGCCGAGGGCACATGCAGATGCTGAAGGCGGCAAGGCCAATCGGTATCGAAGAACCCCTCGACCACATCTACCCATTGTTGACAGCGTTCATATCGACTCTGGACGAAATCGAGGAGCGCGGGCGAGCGTAATCGGCCGTATCCGCACGGTTTTTCCGTTGACACGCAACGCCGCCACAAGTACGCTTGTTCCAACCCACAGCGGAAACGGAGGCTGACGATGGAGCAGCGAGAGTACCCGCAGGTCGGCAACCGCGTTTGGGCGACGGTCCGCAACGTCAAGGGCGACTGCAGCATGGGCCACAAGGTCGGCGACGAGTTCGAGATCAGCGCCCACAATACCGCCGGCCTCTGCGGCTTCTTCTACCACGACATCTTCCCTTACCTCGTCATGCTCCAGTTCGGTGGCGGCTTCCCCGCTGCCTGGGGCGACCCGGACTCCGTCCAGCTCAAGTGCATGGACAGCTATAACGAGGTGACGATCGAGCTGAGACGGGAGCGTCGCTAGGTGGAAGGCCCGGTGCCCGAACGCATCCTCTCCGGCAAGCCGCGCGAGGAGGACCTCGCCCTCGATACCTCGCTGCGGCCGCACAGGCTCGACGACTACATCGGCCAGGACAAGGTCAAGGACAACCTCCGCATCGCCATGGCCGCGGCCCAGATGCGGGGCGAGCCGCTGGACCACGTCCTGCTCTACGGCCCGCCCGGCCTGGGCAAGACCACGCTTTCCTACATCATCGCCGTCGAGATGGGGGTGAGCGTCCGCATTACCTCCGGGCCTGCCATCGAGCGACCCGGCGACCTGGCGGCCATCCTCACGAACCTCCAGCGCGACGACGTGCTGTTCATCGACGAGATCCACCGGCTGGCGCGCGCCATCGAAGAGATCCTCTATCCGGCGATGGAGGACTTCGCGCTCGACCTCGTGCTCGGCAAAGGGCCGGGCGCCCGCAGCGTGCGCCTTTCGTTGCCGCGCTTTACCCTCATCGGCTCGACGACGCGCTACGCCATGCTCAGCCCGCCCCTGCGCGACCGTTTCGGCGCCGTCTACCGCCTTGACTTCTACGACACCGACGCCATCGGCGCCATCATCCGTCGCAGCGCGCACATCCTCGGCGTCGAGGTCGATGAGGGCGGCGTCAAGCAGATGGCGCAGCGTGCCCGCGGGACGCCGCGTGTCGCCAACCGGCTGTTGAGGCGCGTCCGCGACTACGCGCAGGTGATGGCGGAGGGCCACATCACGGAGGAGGTGGCCGTCGAGGCGCTGGCCCGGCTGGAGATCGACGAGCTGGGGCTGGACGAGGTCGATCACTAGGTGCTTCTGACCATCATCCACAAGTTCGACGGCGGCCCCGTTGGCCTGGACACCATCGCCGCTTCGATCTCGGAGGAGGCGGTCACGATCATGGACGTATACGAGCCCTA
>JALHUB010000156.1 GCA_022865685.1 Dehalococcoidia bacterium
CGCCCCTTTCGGCGATGGTGCGGGCGGCGGCAGCCTCCAGCTCGGTGCCAATCTCGTCGATTACGATGACCTCCGGCATATGGTTCTCCACCGCTTCGATCATCACGGCGTGCTGCTGGTTCGGCGTCTTGACCTGCATGCGACGGGCGCTGCCGATTGCCGGGTGCGGGATATCGCCGTCGCCCGCTATCTCGTTGGAGGTATCGACGATGATGACGCGCTTGTTCATGTCGTCGGCAAGGACGCGAGCCACCTCGCGCAGCATCGTCGTCTTGCCGACGCCCGGCCGGCCGAGTAACAGCGTGCTCTTACCGGTGCGAATGATGTCTTCGATGACGCGTATTGTGCCGAAGACGGCGCGCCCGACACGGCAGGTGAGCCCGACGATGCGTCCGCGTCGATTCCGTATGGCGGAGATGCGGTGGAGGGTGCGTTCGATGCCGGCGCGATTGTCGTCACCGAACTCGCTGACCCGCGCCACCACGTGGTCGATGTCCTCCTCGCTAACCTCGACGTTGCTCAGGATCACCTCTCTGCCGGGATAGCGGGCCTCCGGGAGGCGTCCCAGGTCAAGCACGACCTCGAGCAAATCATGATTGTCGGGTTGTTGCATTAGGGACGCGCTGATGTGAGGGGGCAGCATTTCCACGAAAGCATCGAGGTCGTCGGTGATCTGTTTTTCCACCGTTTCCTCCCCGGATTGGCGCACCGTCATGTCCTAGACGGCCGGCGCCAGTTGCGGCGCCTTCACCGTCACCGCCGTCCTCATCACGAGAGACGCGAATTCGGGTCCCCGCTCGAAGCCGCGTTGCAGGAGACCGTGGATGGGGCTGGACGCTGAGTTGGACACCAGGGTCATGGCACGCCTGCCCCCGACCTGCGCGAGGGCGACATCGAAGAGCGCCTCCCGTGCCGGTTCAGCAGGATGGATCAGGAGATCGAAGTTGGCGCAGTCGGCGTCGACAGCGGAGCGATACCAGGCGGCGACGTGGCCGTCTCGCTCGGCAAGCTGCTGCGACACGCGTCCCACAAGCCAGCTCCGGTCCTGGGCCGCTTTCCACTCCCCGAACGTCGCGGCCTCGGCCTCCCGTACCTGCTCAGGCGTGCAGGCCTTGTACAGCTCGAACAGTGCCAAATCATCAGCCCGGGTCACCTTGCGAAAGCGCGGAAGCGCGTCGAGATGATGAGGTAACGTCCTGGGCGCCGTGGATGAGAACAGCGTCTCATGCTGGTAGGCGCAGAATCCCAGCCTGCGCGCCAGAGGGAGCACCGCGCTTTCCGACGACAGCCGCAGGAAGACCTTTTCGACGTGGGCGCGCGCGGCGTCCTTCAGGGCCTGATCCAGCAGGCCGAGGCAGATGGAATCGTCGTCCTCCGCGGCGTTTATCACGCAATCGAGCTCCCAGGCGCTCTTGGAGCTGCGGCGTCGCGCCGATACAAGGCCGCGCAACGTCGCCCCCCTGATGCTAATCCAGGTATGGCAGCCGGTCGCGAAGGAGAACCACTGCTCGAGGGCGCGCTCCAGGGGATGCGGCGCGGCGTCGGTTCTGCCGATTCGAGAGCGGGTCTTCGCTTCGTTGGGATATACCCGCCCATCGAAGGACACGAGGGCGACGAGGTCGGTGGGCCGTACTGCTCTAGGACGCGTCATGACGTCGTCAAAGCGATGCTTTCGGTTCTGGCGGCGTCGGTCCGGGCCGCCGCGACGATCTGGACGAAGTAGTTGTGAAAGCGAAGGTCGGCGGTGAGTTCCGGGTGAAACGCCGTCGCCAGGGCATCGCCCTGCCGGACCGCGACGACAGTCCCGCCGTCGACCTGCGCCAGCCGGCTCACCTCCGGCCCTACGTCTGTGACAACGGGCGGCCGGATGAATACGGCGCGAAATGGCGGCCCACCCAGGGCGGGCACCCCGATCTCCGTCTCGTAGCTGTCCACCTGGCGACCCCAGCCGTTGCGTTCGACAGCGATGTCGATTGCCGCCAGAGTCGGATGGGGCATGGCCGTCGAATGACGGGCCAGAAGTATCATGCCGGCGCAGGTTCCCCATACCGGGAAGCCGGTCGCGATCATCCGCGACAGAGGATCGAACAGCCCGTATTCCATCAGCAGGTGGCTGATGGTGGTACTCTCGCCGCCGGGTATGACGAGGCCGCGCAGTCCCTCCAGGTCTTCCGGCAGCCTCACTTCGGGCGCGGGCACGCCCAACCGGCGGAACGCTTCGACGTGTTCTGCAAACGACCCCTGGAGGGCAAGCACGCCGATACGCATCGTGCCTGTGTGCAAGCTACCAGCCCCTGGTCGCGAGGAGTTCGCTTTCCGGGATATCCTTTATGTCGATACCGGTCATTGCCTCGCCCAATCCCTTGGACACCTCGGCGATGATCTTGGGGTCTCTGTAATGGGTGACAGCCTTGACGATGGCGGCGGCGCGGCGCGCCGGGTCCTCCGACTTAAAGATGCCTGAGCCGACGAAGACACCATCGGCGCCGAGATGCATCATCAGGGCAGCGTCGGCGGGCGTTGCGACACCACCGGCGGCGAAGTTGACTACCGGCAGGACGCCGGTCTCATGGATCTCCTTGACCAGGTCATAGGGCGCCGCCAGCGCCTTCGCCTCGGCCATAAGCTCATCCTTGGAGAGGCCCTTGAGGCGCCGGATGCCGCCCATGACGGCGCGCATGTGGCGCACGGCCTCGACGATGTTGCCCGTGCCGGCCTCGCCCTTGGTGCGGATCATCGCGGCACCCTCGCCGATGCGTCGCAGCGCCTCGCCCAGGTCGCGGCAGCCGCAGACGAAGGGGATGGTGAAGTCGTGCTTGTCCACGTGATGCGACTCATCGGCCGGAGTCAGGACCTCGGACTCGTCGATGTAGTCCACGCCGAGAGCCTCTAGGACGCGGGCCTCGACGAAGTGCCCGATGCGGCATTTTGCCATGACGGGGATGGTAACGGCTTCCATGATGCGCTGGACGACGTCCGGATCGGCCATCCTGGCGACCCCGCCGGCGGCTCTGATGTCGGCCGGGACACGCTCGAGCGCCATGACGGCGCAGGCTCCCGCCTCTTCGGCGATCCTGGCGTGCTCGGGCGTGACGACGTCCATGATTACGCCGCCCTTTAGCATCTGAGCGAGCCCCTTTTTCACGGCCCAGGTGCCCTTAGCTTCAGCCATAGCGTCGATAGACCTCCTAGTCAGCAGGACGTTTGTACGGCTAAATTGTACTACCAGCATCAAGGGCCACGCAACTTGACTGATAGTTCGTGTACGTAGCGTGCTGTCGTTGGAGCGGGCGCACGGCCGCTTGGCCCAATTTGACACGGGCGATCTTCGGGCTTAGAATCGATTTGTCGGTGGCGCAAGCGCCACAACTTCTCAAGGAGTGGCTGACGAACCTCGTAGGGAGCGAGGTTCAACTTTTTGCGATGGGCAGAATACGCTACGTGCTGGCCGTGTCTTCCTCGATTCTAGGGGTTATCGTGTTGATGTTTAGCCTGCTTCAACCGGACCGGCCGACACTCGGCATCGCGTTCGGTGGCCTCCTGATCCTGTATGGACTCGTGAGACTGTACATCGGCCCGGCCGGATGAGGACGTCTGGTCAGGCTGCGGAAGAAGGGTCAGGCGCCGGAGGCCGCGCCGGGTCATTGCGCCGATTCTGCGCCGGTTGCGGCTTTTTCCGCTGCCAAACTATAATCTGCCAGGCCAATGATCTCGCCGAGTTCGACCTGGCAATTCCTGAGTGGGCAATGCGATGGCGTCGCGTGATCCCACCGCGAAGCTGAAGACGATAGTCGTGCCTGTAGATGGCTCCCAAGCGAGTATGGAGGCTGTCGCGCTTGCCTGTGGCCTCGGAAAACGCAACAAGGGCAAGGTATTCGTCGTGCACGTGATCGAAGTGAAGCGCTCGTTGTCGCTGGACGCCGACTTGAGTGAAGAAGCCGCGCACGGGGAGGACATACTCTCCCGGGCGGAGAAGATCGCTGATGACCAGGACTTCGAGGTCGAAGCTGAGCTGCTGCAGGCCCGAGAGGCCGGACACGCGGTCGTGGACGAGGCGGCCGAGCGGCACGCAGACGTCATAATCGTGGGGCTCGAAGCGGAACGGCCGTTCGGCGGCTTTCAGTTGGGTAGGCTCCCGCAGTACGCTTTGAAGAATGCGCCATGCCACGTTTGGCTCTGGCGCCGATTTCCTGAGGCGGCAAAATGAGGGTGATCATAATGGGTTGCGGCCGCAGGGGCTCCGCCCTGGCGGCAATGCTCGATTCCGAAGGACATGACGTCACCGTCCTCGACATCGACGCCGCCGCTTTCAGCTTTCTGCCCGACAGCTTCGGCGGAACGGAGATCGTCGCAAACGGTACCGACGTAGACTCGCTGCGACGGGCGGGAATCGAACAGGCGGACGCCTTCGTCTCGACGACGCGCGGCGACAACCGGAACGTGATGGCGGCCCAGATGGCGAAGCATATCTTCAACGTGTCGCGCGTCATCACGCTTGTCCATGACCCCATCCGCGAGGAGATGTACCGTTCGCTCGGCCTGCGCACGGTTAGCCCGACGAGGATCGTGGCCCAGTCGCTGAAAGAAGCCCTGCTGGCCGAAGAGAGCATGCCGGAGCCCAGCCTTAGCCGGGGCGAAGCGCCCCAGGGAGGAAACGAAGGCTAGGTGTACATCATGATCGTCGGCGGCGGCAAGATCGGCTATTTCCTGGCGCGGCAGCTCCTGGAGGACCAGCACGAGGTGCTGATCGTCGAACAGAACGCCGAGAAGGCGGCGCAGATTGCCGAAGACATGGGAGAGATAGTCATGATCGGTGACGGCTGCGAAGCCGCGACGATGGAGCGAGCAGGGATGGGCCGCGCCGATATGGCCATCGCCCTCACCGGCGACGATGAGGACAACCTTGTCGTGTGCCAGGTTGCAAAGCACAAGTTCAACGTGCCGCACACAATCGCGCGCATCAACAATCCGAAGAACGAACGCATCTTCAAGATGCTGGGCATTGACGCCACCATCAGCTCCACCGGCGTGATTCTGGCGCACATCGAGCAGGAGCTGCCGTCGCATCCCATGATCCCACTGATGACGCTGAAAGGCGGCGGCCTGGAGATCGTTGAAGTCAAGATACCGCCGGACGCCCAAGTGGTGGGCAAGCCGGTGAAATCGATTCTCCTGCCACAGAAGTCGCTCATCACGCTCATAATCGGGGCCGACGGACAGGCCAGGCTTCCCACCGGCGATACGCTCATTCAGGCGGGCGACGAAATCGTCGCGGTAACGATGCTGGACAGCGAAGACGCGCTCCGCTCAGCCCTTACCGGCATGCCCGCTCCGCAGCGATACTAGGCTGACCCCATGACCAAGCGACTCGCATTCCTCGGGCCAGCCGGCACCTTCAGCGAGAAGGCGGCCCTCCTGTGCGATCCGCAGGCACAGCTTCTTCCCTTCGCTACGGTGGCAGCCGTAGCAGCGGCCGTTGACTCGGGGATGGCGGATGAGGGCATTATGGCGATCGAGAACAGCCTTGAAGGGTCGGTCACCGACACGCTGGACGTACTGATCCACGAATCGGCGCTGCTGATACGGCGAGAGCTCGTCCTGCCCATCGAGCACTGTCTGCTGGTCAAGCCCGGGACCACCGCCGACCAGGTAACAACCGTCTATTCGCATCCGCAGGCGCTCGGGCAGTGCCGCCGCTTCCTGGAGCGCTGCTTCCCCAGGGCGCGCGTGGAGGCCTCCCTGTCCACTACCGCCGCCGTCGAACAGATGATGCAGCAGGACGGCGCGGCCGCAGTGGCGACGATGCGAGCCGCGGAGCTGTACAAGGCGCAGGTGTTGGCCCGGGCAATCCAGGACAACCAGAACAACGAGACGCGGTTCGTGCTCGTCGCCGCCAGCGACAGCGCCGCCACCGGCCGCGACAAGACGTCGCTTGCCTTCTCCGTCCCTCAGGACCGGCCGGGCAGTCTCGTCGACGCGCTGAAGGAGTTCTCAGACCGCCGCATAAACCTCACGAAGATCGAATCGCGCCCGACGAAGCAGGAGCTCGGCAAGTACGTCTTCCTGGTGGACCTCGAAGGCCACCGCACCGATCCGAAAGTGGCCCAGGCGCTGGAGGGGGTGCAGGCGCTCGCCTACTTCTTCAAGGTTTTCGGCTCGTACCCTCGTTTTGAGGCGGCGGGCTCCCCCCGCTAAGACACTCGGGGCAAGCGCGATGCCGGAGCTGCCCGACCTGGAGGCCACACGTAGTTTCCTCAACAAGCAGCTGCCCGGCGTCCGGATCGACCAGGCGCAGGTCCTCATCCCCTTCGTGATCCGCGTGCCGAAGGAAGACTTCGTGGCGACGATGGAGGGCAACGCCTTCGGAGATACGTCGCGGCAGGGGAAGTACCTCCTCATTCGCCTGGAGAGCGGGCACGTGCTCGCGATTAACTCCATGCTCGCCGGCCGGCTACAGTACTGCCCGCCTTCGGAGAAGCGACGGGCGAAGACGTGCATGGTGCTGTCCCTGAGCAGCGGCCACGACCTTCGCTACGTCGACCTGCGACTGATGGGCAAGATCTATTTGGTCCGGGAAGGTGGGTTGGCCGAGATTCCGCAGTTCGCGGAGATGGGCCCGGATGCCCTTTCGCCCGAGCTGACGGAGCAGGTATTCGCCGAGCGTCTTCGACGTCACAACGGTCAGATAAAGAACATTCTCACGAACCAGCGGTTCATCGCCGGCATTGGCAACGCCTACTCCGACGAGATTCTCTTCGTAGCAAAGATCAACCCCTTTCGAAAGCGCTCCACTCTCAGCGACGACGAGGTCCGGCGACTCTACCGGTCGATGCATGACGTCTTCGCGTGGGCGGGTCCGCTCATCGAGGAGGCGACAAAGGACGAGTTGCCGTTGGAGGAGGTGCGCTACTTCATGCGGGTGCACCGTCGCGGCGGAGAGCCGTGCCAGGTCTGCGGCAACCGAATCACGGACATTACGGCGGGCAGTCGTGTCATGAGCTTCTGCCGCCACTGCCAGACCTGAGCCGAGAGCGAGTCGCAAGGCTCGGACAAAAAGAACCGGCCCTCCGAGGGCCGCTTCCATCTCATCCTTCACGCCGGACCATTCTCAGGAATAGCCGTTTGGCACTTCCCAACCGGGGATGAACTTTTGCCATTCGACCTGGCGTTCCAGGTAGTCGTAGAAGAGGTAGTAGGCCGTGGCAGGCGGACGGGTCGGCTGGCGCAGCAGCCGCAAGCGGGTCTCGCCCGGCATCTTCCCTGCCTTGCGATGGTTGCAGGGCTTGCAGGCGGATACAAGGTTGTCCCAGGAGTGTGCGCCACCCTTGTTGCGCGGAATCACGTGATCAAGTGTCAGGTCGTGGCTGCGCTTGCCGCAGTACTGGCACGTGTAGTGGTCGCGATTGAATATCTCCTTGCGGGTGAGGCGCATCTTTGGTCGCGGCCTTTTTATGAGGTAGACGAGCCGGATCACCGACGGCAGCGGGAAGCAGTGGCTGGGCGTTCTCAGCTTGCCGTCGTTGTGCTCCAGGACTTCGGCCTTGCCGCGGTCGACGAGCACGAACGCGCGCCCCGCGTTGCAGACGTTAAGGGGCTCGTAGTTTTGGTTGAGAACGAGTACTGGGGAGTTGACCATCGGCATTCTTGCTTAGAGACATTCTGTCGAGTGCATGATAGCAAAACGCTTCTCCCACAGGCAACCGAAGAGAGCGGGGGAAGGAATCAAGCTAAAGGGCGTCTACTGCGTTCCGAAACTCGACGGGGAGGATACGCAAGAGTACGGGTATGCCGTCCAGGAACATCGGGCCGAACATGGAATCGCGGATGTGGTCCTTCAGGCCAAACGCCGGGAAGGTCACGAAAAGGATAAGCGCCACTTCGACTATCACCATCCCTTTCACGAAGCCGAACGCGGCGCCGAAAAGGTGGTCGAACGTGCCCAGCATGAGAAGCGAAGCGGTGTGCTTAAGCAGCATCCCGGCCAGCTGGCCCGCCAAGAAACAGGCCCCGAAGATGACGAGGACGGCGATGATGTTCGCGGCGTTATCGTTGTCGACGGCCAGCTTGACGTCGCTGGCGAGGTCCTGGTAGAAGAGCCCGGCGAGAACGACACCGAGGGCGACGCCGGTCATCGTCACTACCTCGCGGATGATGCCGGCCGAGAAAGCCGAGAAGGTGAACCAGGCAACGAGGACGACTACGGCTATATCCACGTAGTTCATTGGCTATTTCTCAGCCCCCTCGCCTCCGACCTGAGCGACGCAGCAGCACGGCCATGCCGGCTCGATCATCGCAAACCTTACGACTCGCACAGCCCGCCGTCAAGAGCGGCCGCGGGGCTCCCGAGCAGGGAAACCACCTCTCTGGTATATTCTCGGATGATCCGCGAGATGTTGGCGACGAACCCTCTCACGCCTGGCGTCTGCCGCGCATTCGTTCGACGGCGAGGCGATAGAAGAGGAAAACCGGCGCCAGCGCGATCAGCCCGAAGACATAGCCGCCGATGACGTCGCTCGGCCAGTGGACGCCCGAATACACTCGCGCCAGGCCCGTGGCGACGATCATGAACACACACAGGGAGCGGAACAGCAGCCGGGCGCCCTTATGCGGCACGAGCGCGCCCGCAAGCAGAAAGAGGGCGCCGTAGAGCACCATGGCTCCTGTCGCGTGGCCGCTGGGGAAGCCATGGCCCCCGGCGTGGTCGCGGATGTCGAGGAGGTCGGCGGACGGCCTCGGTCGCGCGACGATCATCGCCAGGAGCTGCCTTAGCCCGCGCGGGATGAAGGTCAGGACCAGGACTGCCGATTCCGGGGGGCGCCTCAGATACAGAAAAACGCCGGCGAAGGCGAGGGTGATGATCGCGCCGCCGAGGGTGTCGCCGGCAGCGTTGGTGAAGGACGCCAGCGGGCCGAAGCCAGCGTCGTCGAGGTCCTGGACGTGGCGCGCGACAGCCAGATCGCCCGGGAAACGCGCGGTGACGGCCGCGAAGCCGCACATTACGCCGAACAGGCAGACGGCCGCAATCCATGCAAGCCAGAAGAACGGTTTCTCGACGACCGGCGTTCGCTCCGTCACGTTCCCTCGATGGTCGATTATGGCAGTCCGCGCCCGGCCGCTCAAGCCGTACCGCTCTGGCCTGCAGTACAGCTTGACACCCGTCGAAAGCGCTACCTACAATCGTCTGTTGAACACGTTCGAAGAATGGAGACGCTATGAAGCCGCTCACTGAGGACGAAGGCTTGTTGAAGGGACTCCGGTCGATGCTCGACGGAGCGCCGGAGGCGGTGCTGAGCACGGTCGCCGGCGACACCGTGCGCAGCAGCCTAGTCCCCTTCGCCGTCGGCAGCGATTTCACTGTCTACGTCTCGCTGGACCGGGGCGACCTTCGCTTGCTGCAGCTCGGCTTCAACCCGGCCGCATCACTGCTAGTGGCACAGTTGGAATCGACAGGCGGGGAGACGACTGAGGTCGAGATAACCGGCAAGGCGCTTCTCCTGCGAAAGGCATCGGAGAAGCAGAAGGCACGCGACCTTTTGGCAAGGCGAGCGACGTCGCCGGGAGCAGTCGACGAGCAGGAGCACATTCGTGTCATGCCGGCGCGCATTGAGGTGAGGCGGAGGCTGGCAGACCGCGTAGTCAGCTGCGAGTCGGTGGACTTCGGCGCCAACCGGAGGGTCGTGAGCGAGGGGGCGCTGCTGCGGAAGAAGGCCTTTGCCTGGTTCCTCGCCGTGCGGATGCCCTTCCTGACCGCCAGCATCACGCCCGTCCTGCTCGGCGGCGCCGTCGCCTGGGCGACGCAACACGAGTTCAGTTGGGGGCTGCTGTTCCTGACTATGCTCGCCGGCGCCCTGATGCACCTCGGCGTCAACGTGATCAACGACTACTTCGACCACGTCAGCGGCAACGACGACATCAACGTGGAATTCGTGCGGCCCTTTAGCGGCGGCAGCAGGGTCATTCAGATGGGCCTCCTGTCGCCTCTGGAGATGCTGGTCGGTGCTGCGGTTCTCTTCGGGCTTTCCGGCGCCATTGGCGTCTATCTGGCCGCGGTCACTGGGCCGATGGTGCTAGCCTTCGGCGCGATAGGACTGATGTCGGGCGTCTTCTACGTGGGGAAGCCGTTCAACTGGGGAAGCCACGGCATCGGCGAGCTGCTGGTCGGGTTGAACTTCGGCACCTTGATGACGCTCGGCGCCTTCTACGTGCAGACCCAGCGAGTCGACTGGACGCCGGCGGTCGCCGCCATACCGATCGCGGCCCTGATCGCCGCCGTCCTGTACGTCAACGAGTTCCCGGACTATGCTGCCGACATGGCCGTGGGCAAGCGTACGTGGGTGGTCCGTCTGGGCCGTCCACGGGCGGCAAACGTCTACGCCTGCCTGATGGCGATTCCATACGTGTCGGTGCTGCTCGCTGTCGTCGCCGGAACGCTGCCGGTGACCACGCTTCTTCCGCTTCTAACGCTTCCCCTGGCGGTGCGCTCCGTGCTCGTCGCCTATCGTTTCCACTCGCAGCCACTGGAGCTGGCGCCGGCGAATGCCCTCACGATCGTGACGCACCTCTCCGTAGGCCTGCTCCTGACGCTGGGCTACGTCTGGGAGGGCTCCGACCTCAAAGGACTGGGATACGTCATCGGCCTTGCCGTCCTGTTCACCCTGATCGTCGC